>NZ_LEKH01000008.1 GCF_001029505.1 Rubrobacter aplysinae
AGGAAGGTGTCCACGTCGAGCATGAGCAGTCGGTTCCTTTCCCACGGGATCGGGTGGCAAGCCGACTCTAGGGCGTGGACACCTTCCACTCAAATCTTCACCACCTAACTCACACCAAGCGTTTAAGAGAAGCTTCGCAACCCTTCAGTAGTCACCATTTGAGGTCCGCTATACCTGACCGGGCTGGGGCTCATCCTCGCGCTGGGGCCGGGCACCGCGCCGGGCCTTGTAAAGCGAGAGCACCGGCGAGGCTATGAAGATAGAGCTGTAGGTGCCGGCCAGGATACCGACGAGCAGCGCGAAGGCGAAGTCAGATAGCGTGGAGCCGCCGAAGATGAGCAGGGCCGAGATCGGGATCAGGGTAGACAGCGAGGTGTAGATCGAACGCGTTATGACCTGCCGGATGGAGTCGTTTATGAGCCGGTCGAAGCGGCTCCTCTCGTACTCCCCCTCCGGCGTGTTCTCCCGGATACGGTCGAAGATTATAACCGTGTCGTAGAGTGAGTAGCCGAGCACGGTCAGCACCGCGACCACGGTTACGAGGTTCACCTCCCGCCCGACCAGCGCGTAGACGCCGGCCGTTACCAGAATGTCGTGGATGACCGCCGCTATGGCCGCCGTTGCGAAGGCGAACTCGAAGCGGTAGCTGATAAACACCACGATGACCGCGAGCGCCACGCCGACGGCCTGTAGCGCCTGATCCCGCACCTGACCGCCGAAGGTCGGGCTTACGTTAGTCGTGCTGACCTCCGAGTCGAACTGGCTCGACAGCGCGTCCCTCACCTCGGCACTCTCGGACTGCGAAAGCGGCGGCGTCGTTACCTCGAAGTTGCCATTTCCGAGGCGCTGGGCCGTTACCTCACCGGCTACCCCGGAGGGCACCGCATTCTGGACCCCATCCGCGGTCACGCCGCTCCCGGGGTCGTTCAGGGTGAACTCCGTGCCGCCGGTAAAGTCTATGCCGAGGTTCAGCCGCCCGAGTCCGATGGCCGCCAGGCCGAGCACGATCACGGCCAGCGAGACGGCGAACCACTTGCGCCAGCCGCCGACGAAGTCTATGTTCCGGGTCGCCCTGCCGACCGCCACTAGCGCACCCTCGCCTTCTCCCCGGACTCCGAGCCTCTGCCCGCCGGCCGGATGCTGTCCGGTGAGACGCCGAGCATCCGGGGCGTAAGATTGAGCCCGCCCCGGCTGGAGATCAGGCCGAGCAGAGCGCGGGTCACGACGACCGCCGTGAACATGGAGAGCAACACGCCGATGGAGAGCAGCACCGCGAAGCCCCTTACAGAGCCGCTGGAGAGCCCGAACAGGATCATGGCAACGATGATCGTGGTCAGGTTGCCGTCCAGTATGGCCCGGAAGCCCTTCTGGTAGCCGAGGGCTATGGCGCTGCGGGGCGTCTTACCGCGCCGCACCTCCTCCTTGACCCGCTCGAAGATCACGATATTCGCGTCCGCCGCCACGCCGAGCGCCAGCACCACGCCCGCAATGCCCGGCAGGGTGATCGTGATCGGCACCGCGACTATCACCCCCCAGAGGAGGAACGCGTAGATCAGCAGGGCGGCACTCGCAACCATCCCGAGCGCCCGGTAGATAAACGTCAGGAAGGCCAACACGAGCGCGAACCCGGCGGCCGCGGCGATCAAACCCCCGGCCAGAGAGGCGGCCCCGAGCGTCGCCCCGATGGTCGTGACCGAGAGCACTCTCATGTTTACGGGCAGCGCGCCGGTCTCCAGCACCACCTGGAGTTCCTCGGCCTCGTCCTGGGGCAGCCCGCCGGGGAGGCTGTCGTTGCTGATCGAGACCTGCCCGCCGGGTATCGCCTGCTCCACGACGGGCGCGCTCTCCACATCGTCGTCGAGGACTATCGCCAGCCGGCCGGGCTCCCCGGCGCCCAGGGTGCTCTGGGAGATCTCCTGTGAGAGGTCTGTAAACTGCTGCCCGCCCTCGCGGGTAAAGTTCATCTGGACTATCCGGTTGCTCTGGTCGTCCACGCCGACGGTTGCGGAGTCGAGCGCGCCGCCGGTTATCTGCGGTTGCTCGGAGACTATGTAGCCCGCGACGTACGTGCCCTCGCCCTCTAGAGCGGGGCTCTCCTCGAAGAGAATCTTGGTCTCGCCCTCCTCGAACTCGGAGTCGTCCTTGAGGCTCTGGCGGAGGTCGTCCTCGGCCGACTGGACCTCGCCTTCGGGGACGTTGTCCTGCTGCTCGTAGGCGAGCACCTCGTACAAGCCGAGCTGGGCGGTGCGTCCGATAACCTCTACGGCCCGCTCGGTGTCCGTGATACCGGGGATGTTCACCGAAACCTGATCCTGGCCCTGGATCTGGATCTCGGGCTCGGTGACGCCGAGGCTGTCCACGCGCTCGCGGATGACCTGCACGGCCCGCTCCATCTCGTCGCGCTCGACCTCGGAGCCGTCGGTGCGGTAGCCCTCTAGCTGTACGCTCACCCCGCCCTGCAGGTCGAGGCCGAGCTGCGTGGCCTGGCTCACGGGCTGGCGGATGAAGATCAGGTACACCGCCGCCGCCAAGAGGATGGCGACGAGACCGAGGATCAGGAGGCTGTTGCGACGACTTGGCATAGACCGTCCCGGATTATTACATAGCCGTGGCCTCTACACCGGCTCTCTACAGGCGAACCGGCGGGCACCGGAGACCATGTTTACCGTTTGTTTACCGCTACGCGGGGGCGCCCGCGAGGTAGCGTGAGATCCAGCCCCGCGACCAGCTCTCGAAGCTGCCGGCCCGGATCTCCTCCCGCGCCCTCCGGCACAGCTCGCCCATGAACGTCAAATTGTGCAGCGTCAGCAGCCGGTGCCCGAGCAGCTCGTTCTCCCGCACCAGATGCGCCAGATACGCCTGGCTGTAGTCCCGGCACGCCTCGCAGGCGCATCCGGTCTCCAGCGGCCCGAGATCGCGGCGGAACCGGGAGTTCTTCAGGTTCAGCCGTCCGTCGGCGGTCAGCACCGAGCCATGCCGGGCGAGCCGGGTCGGCAAGACGCAGTCGAACATGTCCACGCCGAGCGAGATCACACCCAGCACCCCGACCGGGTCGCCGATGCCCATGAAGTACCGGGGCTTGTCCTCCGGCAGCCCGGCGGCGGTCAGCGCCACCACCCGGAGCATCTCCTCCCGCGACTCCCCGACCGAGAGCCCCCCGACGGCGTACCCGGGAAAGTCCAGGGAGACCGTCCGCTCCAGGCTCTCCCGCCGCAGGTCCTCGTACAGCCCGCCCTGCACGATGCCGAACAGCGCCTGATCCTCCCTCGTGTGCGCCTCCTGGCAGCGCTCGGCCCACCGGGCCGTCCGCCGCAGCGACTCCGCCTGATACTCGTATCCGGCGTCGGCGGGCGGGCACTCGTCGAGCACCATCGCCACGTCCGCGCCGAGGTCCTCCTGCACCCGGGTCGTGAGCTCCGGGGTGAACACGTGGCGCGAGCCGTCGTACACGCTGACGAACTCCGCCCCGTCTTCGGTCAGCTTGCGGGTGTCGGCCAACGAGAACACCTGGTATCCGCCCGAATCGGTGAGCATCGGCCCGTCCCAGCCGGAGAAAGAGTGCAGGCCGCCGGCTTCCCGTATCAGGTCCGGCCCGGGCCGCAGATATAGATGGTAGGTGTTCCCGAGCACCACTCCGGCCCCGGTCTCGCGCACCTCCCGTGGGGTGAGTCCCTTGACAGAAGCCTTGGTGCCAACCGGCATGAACGTCGGGGTCTCGACGGCCCCGTGCGGCGTGTAGAGCTTGCCGGCCCGCGCCGCGCCGCTGGTCTCTTCGACCTCGATTCTCACCGCCGCGCCTACGACGCCACCCGCCCTCTGCCGCCGCCGACGAGGAGCATCGCGTCCCCGAAAGAGTAGAACCTGTAGCGATGCTCGACGGCCTGCCGGTACGCCTCGCGTACGAGCTCTGTGCCGCCGAAGCTCATCACCATCGCCAGCAGCGTCGAGCGCGGCAGGTGGAAGTTGGTTAGCAGGACGTCCACGGTCCGCCAGCGGTATCCGGGATACACGAAGAGATCGGACTCCCCCTCCCGCTCCCCGGTTCCCGCCCAGGTTTCGAGCGTGCGGGCGACGGTTGTCCCGACGGCCACGACCCGCTCCGCCGACTCGACCATCCGCGCCGTCGCCTCCGGCACGCGGTAACGCTCGGCGTGCATCTCGTGCTCCTCGAGCACCCCGGAGCGCACGGGGGCGAAGGTCCCGGCCCCGACGTGCAGCGTAGCCCGCGCTATCTCCGCGCCCGCCTCCCGGCAGCCCGCGAGCACCCCTTCGGTGAAGTGGAGTCCGGCCGTGGGCGCGGCGGCGGAGCCTTCTTCCCGGGCGTAGACGGTCTGGTACTCCCGTTCGGCCTCGGGCGTCGGCTCGATGTACGGCGGCAACGGCATCCTTCCCCGCCGCTCCAGGAGCCCGGGAACGTCCCGCGCTTCAACGGCCCAGTGGCCGCCGTCCAGCTCCCCGGCGAGCCGCACCTCCTCCCCGCCAGCCAGGAGCCGCATACCGGGCCTGAGCCGTCTACCGGGCCGGGCCATGACCTCCCAGCGACCGACGCCGTTCGCGCGGTCCAGCTCCCGCAAAAAGAGCAACTCCACCGCTCCACCGGTTTCCTTGCGGACGGCGAGGCGGGCCGGTATCACCTTCGTCTCGTTCAGCACCAGGGCATCACCCGGGGAGAGGAAGCCCGGCAGCTCCCGGAAGCCGTGGTGTGAGATCCCGCCGGATGCCACGTCCACGACCATTAGGCGCGAGGCGTCGCGGGGAGAGGCCGGACGCTGGGCGATCAACTCCTCTGGTAGCTCGTAGTCGAGCTCGGAGATCAGCATCCCCCCACCGGCCCCGTGCTCTCTCCGCGCCTCATACAATCCACTATCTCATCATACACGGCGTTACCATGCCAGGGCCCGCATCTCGTGTTGCGCGACGCCAGCCGCGGAGCCGTCGAGCGTGGAGCCACAGCGTCCAGGAGGACTCCCCGGTCGGGCAGTCGTCGAGCAGCCGCCGGGTGGGTGAGCGGAAAGGTGGTAATCTACCCCCCGTGCCGCCCGGAGACGGGATCCACCTTAACCATGTTCCACCACGAGCCACCACGAGCCACCGCGATCCACCACGAGGAGCCGATGAGCCGCGAAAACAGCCGGATAAGAATCTCGACGCTCGACGAGCCAGGGGTGACGCTCGAAGAGATGATCCGTGACGTGAAGGCCGGTCTCTCGCGGGAGCCCAAGGACCTCTCAACCTCCCCGAAGTACCTCTACGACGCGGAAGGGTCCAGGATCTTCGAGGAGATTACCGAGACGCCGGAGTACTACCAGACCGACGCCGAGTTCTCCATCCTGCGGCAGAGGTCCGAGGAGATCGTCTCGCGTACCGGGTGCCGGACCCTGGTCGAGCTCGGCTCCGGCTCTTCGAGCAAGACCCGAGCCCTGCTCGACGCGCTCCTGGAATCCGGCGGACCGGCCCGCTACGCGCCGCTCGACGTGAGCGAGAGCGCGCTCGAAGAGAGCGGCGAGCAGCTGGCCTCCAGATACCCCGACCTGGACATCCAGGGGTACGTCGGAGACTTCGACAAGTCGCTGCGCAGCCTGCTAAAAAGCGCGGAGAACGGCTCCGGCGGGAGACTGGTGGTGTTGCTCGGCGGCACCATCGGCAACTTCTCGCCGGAGAGCCGCCGGGGTTTCCTCAGGACGCTCCGGGAGAGCATGGGCGAGGGCGATCATCTCCTGATCGGGGTCGATCTCGTCAAGCCCCGGGAGACGCTGGAGAGGGCCTACGACGACGCGGCGGGCGCCACCGCCAGGTTCAACAAGAACCTGTTGAGCGTCCTGAATCATAACCTGGAGGCGAACTTCGACCCGGAGCTATTCGCCCACCGGGCGGCCTACGACGAGCCCCACCAGCGAGTGGAGATGTGGCTCGACTCGCTGGAGGACCAGGAGGTAAAGCTGCCCGCCCTCGGGATGGACGTACGTTTCGAAAAGGGCGAGGGGCTGCGGACCGAGATCAGTGCCAAGTTCACCCGGGAGTCCGCCGCCGGGATGTTCGAGGATACCGCCTTCCACATGCTCGACCTCTACACCGACCCGGACGAGCTATTCGGCCTTACCCTCGCCGCCCCGAAAGGCTAGGGGAGCTCCTCCAACCTCTCTAGCGCCGGAGAAAGACGTTGAGGAGGATGGTGCCGACGATGGAGATCAGGATCATCAGCCCAACCGGCAAGTACACGGTCGCGTTGCCGCGCCGGAACACGAGGTTGCCCGGCAGCCTCTCGAGCCCGAACCGGCTGAGGAGCAACATCAGCACGCCCGCGACAAGCAGCACCACCGCCCCGCCAATAAGTATCTTGCCGAGACCTTCGAGACCCATGACCGTATTCTACGTCCCGCCCGCCGGATGGCAAAGCCGGGGTCTACCTCCCGGGCGTTCCTGATCCCACCCCCGCTTTATCCCCGGGCCCGCATGAACCGCTCCAGCTCTTCCCTGGTCGGCAGGGCCCGCATCGCGCCGAAGGCGGTGCAGGCCAGGGCCCCGGCGGCGGTGCCCCGCCTCACCGCCGCCCGCACGGCGTCTTCGGCGAGCCACTCGCCGCTCTCGGAGAGGTGTGTCAGAGTAGCCGCCAGGAAGGCGTCCCCGGCCCCGGTAGCGTCCACGGCCTGCTCGACCTCGAAGCCTGGCAGGCTACCGCTATACTCCCGGGTGGCGTAAAAGGCCCCGTCGCTCCCCAGGCTCACGAGCACCAGCGACACGCCCCGATCCAAAAGGATTCTCGCGGCCTCTTCCACGTCTTCCACGCCGAGCACGAGCGGCAGCTCGTCGTCGCTGAGCTTGACCACCCCGGAGAGGTCCAGGATGGGATCCACGGCCTCCCGGGCGCTCTCAAGACTCTCCCACAGGTGCTCGCGGAGGTTCACGTCGAAGGCCAGCGGCACCCCTGCCTCGCCGGCGGCCCGCGCAAGCTCGTGGGCCGCCTGGCGCACCGGGTCCTTTATGAGCGGGATGCTCCCGAAGTTTACGAAGGACGCCCCCGAGACGGCGTCGCGCCCGATGTCATCCGGCGAGAGGAGCTCGTCCGCCGCCGGCGTCGAGCGATAGAAGGTGAACTCCCGCTCGCCGTCGTCCTCCACCTCGACGAAGGCCAGCGTCGTGCGCGTGGGCGGCGGCCGGCGCAGCACAGCCGAGGTATCGACCCCGGCCGCGGACAGGGCGCGGCGGACGAAGTCCCCGAAGAGATCGTCGCCGAGACTCCCGATAAACGCCGCCTCGGCCCCGAGCCTCGCGGCGGCAACGGCCACGTTCGCCGGAGCGCCGCCGGGACGGGCGGTGAACGGCATCTCGACCTCGGAGGACGATTCCTCCCGGTACACGTCCGCGACCACCTCGCCCAGGGTGACTATCTTCCCCATAACTCCCCCACGCCCCCCGCTCTCGTCCTCTCTTACCCGTCAGGCACCGCCTCCGGAATACTAACCTTTTGCGGTTACCTCGTTTACCTTCAGCTCACGAGGCTTCCCCGGCGGGCTCCAGCACGTATCTCCCCTCGCCGTCCTGGGCCAGGGCCGCCGCGCCGAGCACGCCCGACGTCGGCCCCAGCGTGGCCTCCATTATCTCTACGAGGTCGCGGGAAGGGGAGCGGGCCTTGCGGTACATCTCCTCGCGGGCGGGTTCGAGGAGCATCTCTCCCGCCTGGGACGCCCCGCCGCCGACGGCCACGATCTCGGGGTTGAAGATGTTCACGAAACCGGCCAGACCGATGCCGAGCCAGGTGCCGGTCTCCCGCAGCACCCGCAAGGCCGCCTCGTCCTCCTCTTGAGCCAGCCTGGTTACGTCCTCCCCGAGTATCTGCCGCTCGATCGCGAGCCGCCCCAGAGCCGATCCCGGATGCCGGTTCGCCACCTCCCGCGCCCGGCGCTGGATCGCGGTCCCCGAGGCCAGCGCCTCCAGGCATCCTTCGTTACCGCAGCCGCACAGGGGACCGCCGGGCTCCATCACGATGTGTCCCAGCTCTCCGCCCGCCCCCTGTAGGCCCCTCAGGAGCACCCCGTGGGTAATGACGCCGCCCCCGACGCCCGTGCCGAGGGTCACGAAGACCAGATGCTCCACGTCCTTTCCGGCCCCGTAATGGAACTCGCCCCAGGCCGCGGCGTTCGCGTCGTTCTCCACGGTCACCGGGAGCCCGGTGCTGCGGCCCAGCTCCTCGTCCAGCCGGATACCCTCTATCTCGTGCAGGTTGGGCGCGAAGATGACCTTGTTCTCCGGGCTCATCACCAGACCCGGGACCGCGACGCACGCCCCGCCCGTCTCGAAGCCCTCTCCAGCCTCGTTTATGGCGTACCCGATAGATTCGAGAAGCCGGTTCGGAGGCACCGCCTGGGTCGGATACCTCACCTCGTTCAGGATCTCACCCCCGGGCGAGACGACCGCCGCCGCGATCTTGGTCCCGCCCACGTCTACCCCTATGGCGTTCATCTACTGCCTCCTATCTACCCCTCGCTCCTCCGTAACCCCTCCGTAACCCGCGGCTTTCTCCGGCTTTCCCGGCGCGAGGCGACCACTGCTCTGGTCTACCTTTCGCGTATCACTCCGGCGACGGGGCGATGCACGGAAGGGTAAGAGATCCGGTCATCCCGTCGTCGCGCCCTCCCGGAGGTCCGACTCTATGTCCTCCAGGCTGCGGCCACGGGTCTCCGGCACCACGAAGTATATGAACAGGCCTGCCAGCACACAGATAACGCCGAGCCCCCAGAAAACGGTGGTCCGGCCAGTGATCGCCACTAGCGGCAGGAAGGCCTGGGCCACCACGAAGTTGGCCCCCCAGTTGCTCAGGGAAGAGAGGCCTGTACCGGCGCCGCGGGCCCTCACCGGGAAGATCTCCGGCAGCATCACCCACAGCAGGGGGCCGAAGCTCACCGCGAACGAGGCAACGTACAGCATAAGTCCCACGAGCGTCACCCAGGATATGATCCCGGAGAGACCGGGCAGCAGGAATGCGCCCCCGATAACCAAGAGCGACACCACCATGCCCGCCAGACCGACCAGTAGTAGCGGCTTGCGTCCGACGCGGTCCACTATGAGGATCGCGACGACCGTCATCAGCACGTTTACCACCCCGATGCCGATGGTCGAGAGGACGGAGGCCACGTTCTCTAGCCCGGTGGACTGGATGATAGTGGGCGCGTAGTAGATGACCGTGTTGATCCCGACGAGCTGCTGGAAGACGGCCAGCCCCACCCCGACCACGATCATCGGCCTCACCCACGGCGCGAACAGCTCCCGGTACCCGACCTGATCCTCTTCCTCCTGTTCCACGGCCCGGATCTCCCCTATCTCACGCTCCACCTCTTCCGAGGAGCGGCTGTGACTCAGGACCCGGCGGGCCTCTTCCTCCCGGTTCTTGCTCACGAGCCAGCGGGGCGTCTCTGGCAAGAAGTACATACCCACGAAGAGCACCACCGCGGGGATAAGGGCGAGACCGAGCGGCCAACGCCAGCTATCCGCGGTCGCGAATACCCCGTTGATGAGATACGCCAGCAGGATGCCCAGCGTGATCGCGAGCTGAAAAAGCGAGGAGAGCGAGCCGCGCACGTCGGTCGGGGCGGACTCCGAGATGTAGGACGGCACCAGGGCCGAGGCCGCGCCCACACCGAGACCGAGCATGAAGCGGAACACGATCAGCACCCATATGGTCGGGGCGAGCCCGGCCCCGACCGCGCCCACGCCAAAGATGATGGCCGCGACGAGTATGATCGTCCGCCGGCCGAGCCGGTCGGACAGTGCCCCGCTGACCCCGGCCCCCACCATCGCTCCGAGCAAGAGCGAGCTAACTATAAAACCTTCCAGAAAAGCGTTGAGCTGAAAATCCTGATTAATAAAAAGCAGCGCCCCGGAGATGACCCCGGTGTCATAGCCAAAGAGCAGCCCTCCAAGCGCGGCTACAGAGGCTATTACGTAAACGAAACGTCTGTTGCCTCCGGTATCTCCGGTGCCTCCGGCGGACGATGATGGTTGCGCCACGACCGTACTCCTTTCCTCCGAAACCTCCCGGCGAAACTCTTACCGTCGGGCTCTCCAGCAACACAGCGTACCCAGAGAAGCCAGCGTGCTAATCAGCACCCGAGCTCTCTAGGCTCCTATCGAGAACCATACTCCGGTATACGGGGCAGTGCTTGCGGGGATCAGGCACCAAAACTTACAAGACGCTGCCGGGCGCTAACCCTTGTACGGGTCGTGGAGGTCGTACTCGGTCACGGTCTCGGCGACGAGCTCGCGCTCGGTCTCCAGAAAGCGCCCGATCGCGTCCCTGAAGGCGGGGTGCCGGATCTCGTGTGCGCTGTAGGTCACCACCGGGACGAAGCCCCGGGCGTGTTTGTGGTGACCCTGGGCCCCGGCCTCGAAGAGCCGCATCCCCCGCTCGATGGCGAACTGTATCGCCTGGTAGTAGCAGAGCTCGAAGTGCAGGTTTCGCCGCTCCTCGAAAGAGCCCCAGTACCGGCCGAAGAGCGTGTCGCCCTTGAAAAAGTTGAGCGCCCCGGCTACCGGAACCCCGGAGCCGTCCCGGACCAGCACGAGCAGGATGCGGTCGCGCATGGTCTCGAACGCCTCCTCGAAGAAGCCGTCCTGTAGGTACGGCACGCCCCACTTTCTATCCGAGGTGCTGAGATAGAGGAGGTGCATGATCTCGGCGTGCTCGGGCTTTAGCTCGTCTCCGGTCAGACGCTCGATCCGCAGATCCTCGTCGAGCTGGCGGCGCTCACGCGCTATCTGCCGCCGCCGCTTACTAGAGAGCGCGGCCAGGTAGTCGTCGAACTCCTCGTAACCCCGGTTGTGCCAGTGGAACTGGAGCGAATGCCGCTCCATGAAGCCGCGTCCGGAGAACTCGGGCAGCTCATCGCCGGGTACGAACAAAGCGTGCGTGGAGCTGACGCGCCGCTCGTCCCCGAGCCTCTCCGCCTCATCCAGGAGGGCGGTCTTTACCCGCCCGGCCCCGGTCTCGTCCAGCCCGGGTCTCACGAGCAGCTTCGGGCCGGTCGCCGGGGTGAACGGCACGGCTGCGGTGAGCTTCGGGTAGTACGCCATGCCGTGCTCCCGGTAGGCCATCGCCCACTCCCAGTCGAAGATGTACTCACCGTAGCTGTCGGTCTTGAGGTACAGGCACAGCGCGCCCTCTACACGCTCCGCGTCGCGGCAGATCAGGTACACCGGCTGCCACCCGGTGCCGCGCCCGACGCTGCCGGACCGCTCCAGCGCGCGCAGGAACTCGAAGTCGAAGAACGGGAAGTCCGGCGACTCGACCTCGCGCCAGGCCGCCGCGCCCACGTGTTCTATGCTCGACGCCCGCTCGACCTTCAGCGTTCTCCCCTCCTCCACCTTCCCGGCTTTCGCAAGGTATCTCCGCCACCCGCCCGGTCTCTCGCGTGCTCCACCCATCTAGCCCGTATCTATATCAGAGAACGGCTCGGCGGCGGTGAAATACCGCACCTCGGCGCCCCGGTGGTTTTGCCTCGTCACGCACGGGCCGGCAAGGTTCGGCAAGGTTCGGCAAGGTTCGGCAAAGACCGGCTAGCCTCTCTTCGCGTTGACCAGCACGACCCCGGCCACGGCTATCACGCCGCCGGTTATGGAGAGCGGCGTCGGGATCTCGCCCAGCCAGACATACGCGATGGCGATGGCCGCGGCGGGCGAGATGTACAGGAAGCTCGTCGCCCTGGAGGCCGGTAGCCGCGAGAGCGCGTAGGCGTAGGTGACGTAGGCCACCGCCGTCGGAAATACTCCGAGGTACACCACCGAGGCCGTCGCCCCGACGGAGGCCGCCGAGATATTCGCCGCCAACCCTGGCGAGAATACCAGAGAGAAAGCCGTACCGGCCCACACCGCGTACGCGGTAAAGTCCAGCGCCCGGTAACGCTTCAGATAGAACTTCTGGATCACGAAGTACCCGCTCGCCGACAGCGCGGCAAGCAGAATCAGGAACGCCCCCGGCGCGAGCCCGAGCCCGCCGCCCTCGCCGAGGGCGATCAGGGCAACTCCCACGAAGCTCACGCCCATCCCGGCCCAGCCCAGGGGCTCTACACGCTCGCCGAGAAAAGCCGTAGCCAGGATCGCGGTGAATATCGGGGCGGTCGCGATGAGCAGGCTGGCCCCACCGGCGCTAACGGTCAACTCACCGTAAGCGAGCCCGGAGTGGTATACGGTGTGGGCCAGGAAACCGGCGAGGAGTATCGCCGGCACGTCCCGCAAACGCGGGAGCCGCATCCTCGTAACCAGTGCGTACACCAGGAGGACCGAAGAGGCCGAGACCAGCCGCAACACCACCAGATGACCCGGGCTGTAGTCCTCGAGCCCGGCCCGGATGCCGGCGAACGCCGAGGACCAGAAAACGAGGGTCGCGGCCAGGAAAAGCCAGGTTCCCGTACTCTCGGCTCCGCCCCTCACCACGCCATTCTAAACTCCGGAGCCTGCATCCGGCGGCGTTTTCATCCTCCTGCACGCCCCAGGCGTACGACAGGCGTAACCTCTGGGCTCCGCCGGGCTACTGATAGTTCGCAAAACGTGGAGCTCTCCCACAGCCGGGGATAGCCGGACGGGGGCCGTGTCAGGCTGCAGCGGGATATGGCGGCGTTGCCCGGCGTGGCCCCGTGCGGTAGCGTAGCCGCATGAGAGTTCAAGAAGTACAGCTGACCACGGTACCCGAAGAAAGCGTCACGGAGCAGAACTTCGGCGTGTTCGACGCCGAGGTTGGCGGACCGGATAAGGGACAGGTCCTGGTCGGGTTGCGCCGGCTCGGCCTGAACGCCGGCCTCGCGCATCGTCTCGGCGGCGGAGGCACGGCGTATGGGCCCGGAATCGGTGTCGGTGACGTGCCCGAGAGCGACGCAGTCGTCGAGGTCCTCCGCTCAGAAGATAAAAACTTCGAAACGGGAGAATTAGCCGTCGGCAAGGTGCCCTGGAGCACGGCGGCGGTCGTCGAAGGCTCCGGGCTCCGCAAGATTCGGCCTCCCGCCTCCGACGACGAGCTAGACGCACACCTGACGATTCTCGGGCACGTTGGTTTCACGGCGTACACCGGGATGATCCACGTAGGAGGCGTCGGCCCCGAGGACGTAGTCTACGTCTCCGGCGCCGCCGGCGGCGTCGGTAGCTGCGCGGTCCAGTTCGCAAAGGCCCGCGGCGCGACCGTTATCGGGGTGGCCGGTTCGGACGAGAAGGTCTCGCTGCTCACCGACGTGCTCGGCGCGGACCGGGCCATCAATCGCCACGACGGCCCGGCGGTGGACCTGCTGCGCGAGGCCGCTCCGGAGGGCATCGACCTGTACTACGACAACGTCGGCGGCGAGCAACTGGAAGCCGCGCTCGACGTGCTCAACACGGGCGGGCGCGCGGTGATTTGCGGTGCCGTATCTCAGAGCTCCGGCGGCCCGGATAACTACCGCAACATGATCTACAAGGAGCTGACGATGCGCGGCTTCACCGTCACGGCCCACGAGGATCTGCGCGAACAGTTCGAGTCCGAGGTCGGCGACTGGTTAGGCGAAGGAAAGGTCCAGAGCCTGCACAGCGTCTTCGAAGGTATAGATAGAGTCCCCGAGGCGTTCGAGACCCTGCTTGCAGGCGGCAGCACCGGCCGGGTCATCGTGGGGGTGGAGCCCCAGCGCGGGTAACCGCCTTTTTACCGAGAACCCGGCGGAACCCGGGGCTCATGCCGGAGCCTACGGAGGTAGAGCCATACTCCAGAATATTCTATGCTGTCGGGTGTACGATTATCCTCTATAAACTCTGTAAAACCTTTTGAAATCGGGGGTGTAGTCCATGCAGACAGGAAGCCAGACGGACCCGAGGAGCCGCAGCCGACAGATAGTAGAAGGCAGGGACCGCGCGGCCGCCAGGGCCATGCTCAAGTCCATAGGCTACACCGACGAGGACCTCTCGAAACCCATAATCGGCGTGGCGCACACCTGGATCGAGACCATGCCCTGCACCTACAACCAGCGCCGCCTCGCCGAGCGTGTCAAAGAAGGCATCCGGGAGGCCGGCGGCACGCCGATGGAGTACAACACCGTCGCCATCTCCGACGGCGTGACGATGGGCACCGAGGGGATGAAGACCTCGCTGGTCTCGCGGGACCTGATCGCGGACTCCATAGAGCTCGTCGGGCGCGGGCACATGTTCGACGCCGTGGTCTCCATCGTCGGCTGCGACAAGACCATCCCCGGCGGCGCGCTGGCGCTGGCCCGGCTCGGGATACCGGGCGTGGTGATCTACAGCGGCTCCATCCATCCCGGGCGTCACAACGGCCGGGACATCACCATCCAGGACGTCTTCGAGGCCGTGGGCTCCCATGCCGCCGGCCAGATAGACGATAAGGAGCTGAACGAGATAGAGTCTTCGGCCTGCCCCGGACCCGGCGCCTGTGGCGGCCAGTTCACCGCGAACACGATGGCGATGGCCCTGGAGTTTCTCGGCCTCTCCCCGATGGGCTCCGCGAGCCCGCCCGCCACCGACCCGCGCCGCGACGAGGTCTCGGTCGAGGCCGGCAGGCTCGTGATGCGGATGCTCGAAAATGGTCTCTCCGTCCGTGACATCCTCACGCGCGCCTCATTCGAGAACGCCATCGCCGCCGTCGCCGCGACCGGCGGCTCCACCAACGGCGTGCTGCACCTGCTGGCGATAGCCCGAGAGGCCGGCATAGAGCTCGACATAGACGACTTCGACCGCGTCTCCGGGCGCACCCCGACCATCGCGGACCTGAAGCCCGGCGGCCGTTACACCGCCGTGGATCTCGACCGGGCCGGCGGCAGTCGCCTGCTCGGAAAGAGGATGCTCGACGCAAACCTCATGGACGGCACGCAGCTCACCCCGACGGGCCGCACCATCGCCGAGGAGTGCGAGGAGGCGAAAGAGGCCGAGGGGCAGGACGTGATCGTCGCCGTAGATGACCCGCTGCGCGAGAGCGGGGGCCTCGTAATCCTCAAGGGCAACCTCTCCCCCGAGGGCTCGGTCGTCAAGCTCTCCGGCCACACCCGCCTGCATCACAGCGGCCCGGCCCGCGTCTTCGAGTCCGAGGAGGAGGCGATGGACGCGGCGACCCACGGCGGCATCTACGACGGCGACGTGGTCGTGATCCGGTACGAGGGCCCGAAGGGAGGTCCCGGAATGCGCGAGATGCTCGGCGTCACAGCCGCGCTGGTCGGCCAGGGCCTCGGCGAGTCCGTCGCCCTGATAACCGACGGCCGCTTCTCCGGCGCCACCCGCGGGCTCATGGTCGGCCACGTCGCCCCCGAGGCCGCCCACGGCGGAGCCATAGCCGCTCTGCGGGATGGGGACGGGATCACACTGGACATAGAGAACCGCTCCCTGAGCGTGAGCCTCTCGGACGAGGAGCTACAGTCCCGCCTCTCCGGCTGGACAGAGCCTGCGCCGCGCTACGAGACCGGCGTCATGGCCAAGTACGCCGCGCTGGTCTCCTCGGCTTCCGAAGGAGCGGTCACCCAGCCGTAAAGCGGATCCCGGGCAAACACCGGGAAGGAGCGAGGAGACTCGGAGCCACGGAATAATCACATAGCAGACGTTACCCGAGCCATGACCAGATGAGCGAGATACAGTCTCTGATCTTCCTCGTGGTCGCGGCGGCCCTGCTCTCGCAGCTCGCCCTGGTAATGCGGGTACCCTACCCCGTGTTTCTGGTGCTCGGGGGCGTGGTTATCGGCTTCGTCCCGGGGCTCCCGACCCTGACGATACCGCCCGAGATCATCTTCCTGGTCTTCCTGCCGCCCCTCCTGCACGCCTCGGCGTACTCCTCTTCGCCGCTGGATCTGCGGGCCCAGCTCAGGCCTATACTGTTGCTCGCCCTGGGGCTCGTGCTCGTCACGGCGGCGGCTATCGCGCTCGTGGCGCACTTCGTCGTCGGGCTGCCCTGGGCGGCGGCCTTCGTGCTCGGCGGGATACTGGCCCCCACGGACCCCGTGGCCGCCGAGGCCGTGTTCAGACGCCTGGGCGTCCCGGACCGGGTCGCGACCATTGTGGGCGGCGAGAGCCTCGTCAACGACGGCTCCGGGCTCGTGATCTACCAGCTCGCCGTCGCGGCCGTGGTGACCGGCACGTTCTCTGTTCTGGACGCGGGCTTTCAGTTCCTGCTCGTGAGTGCGGGCGGCCTCCTGTTCGGGCTCGCCGTCGGCCGGCTGCTGCTCCCTCTGTGGTCCCGGCTAAGAGACCCCTCCATAGTGATCTCACTCTCACTACTCATCCCCTACGGGGTCTACGTCGTAGCGGACACCGTGCTCGGGATCTCCGGTATCCTGGCCGTGGTCGCCTACGGGCTCTACGGGAGCTGGAGGTCCACCAACCTCTACTCGCAGGCCTCCACCCGCATCCAGTCCTACTCCTTCTGGCAGGTTCTCGTCTTTCTCCTGGAGGTTCTGCTATTCGTGCTCCTGGGGCAGCAACTCCCCTCGATACTGGACAACATAGGAGAGTACTCCCTGGTAGAGGTGATGCTCTACGCGGTGCTGTTGTACGCAGTGCTGGTCGGCGTCAGGCTCGCCGCTTTCTTTTTCGAGCCATACCTACACCCCGTTATAGACCGGCTCCTGCGCACGGAGTACCCCAGAGCCTCGCGGCGGGAGCGGTTGGTGATGGGCTGGAGCGGCATGCGGGGCGCGGTATCCCTGGCGGCCGCCCTGGCGATACCGCTCACCACGGCGGCGGGCGATCCTTTCCCCGGGCGCGACCTCGTACTCTTTCTGACCTTCGCCGTGATCCTGGGCACCCTCGTGTTCCAGGGCCTCACGCTCGGTCCCCTGGTAAGCGTCCTCAACTTGAAGAGCGACGCGAACGCGGACAAGGTGGACGAGTTGACCGCGAGGCTCGCCTCCACCAACCGGGCCCTGGAGACGCTCGATCACACCGCGGACGCGGAGAGCGCCCCGGATCACGTCTCCGCCCGGAGCCGCGAGAGGATGCGAGAGTACTACGAGGAGCGCCTCCACCGTTACGAGTCCGGCCTCAGCGCCGGCGGGACCACTCCGGAGTACGCCGAGAGCTCCGAGTCGTGGCGGAGTTGGAGGCGCAGGCTCCTCGCCGCCGAGAGGGAAGCCCTGATCTCGCTCCGCAAACGGGGTGAGATCTCCCAGGAGGCGATGCGGCGCGTAGAGCGTGACCTCGACCTCGAAGAATCCCGGATAGATGGATAGCCCGCCTTGCGAGAGGTACCCTAGCCCTCCCTCCCGCCACCCGGCTCCGGCAGCCCGAGGTGGGTGTAGGCGCGGCGGGTGGCGACACGGCCGCGGCTGGTGCGCTGGATCAGGCCGCTCTGCAAAAGGTACGGCTCGTACACGTCCTCGACGGTGTCGCGGGCCTCACCGAGCGCGACGGAGATGGTGCCGAGCCCCACGGGCCCACCGTCGAACTTATCTATAACGAGCCCCAGATACTCGCGGTCCACCCGGTCGAGGCCCAGGGTGTCCACGCCCTGCATCTGGAGCGCGGCGTTGGCCGTCTCTTCGTCTATGACGCCGTCCGCGACGACCTCGGCGTAGTCCCGCACGCGGCGCAGCAGCCGGTTGGCGATACGCGGCGTACCCCGGCTCCGCTCCGCGAGCTGCCGGGCACCGGCCTCGTCGGTCTGTATGCCGAGTATCCTTGCGTTGCGCTCTATGAGCTGCTTGAGGTCCTCCGGCGCATAGTAGTCCAGGCGGCTTGAGAAGCCGAAGCGGTCGCGCAGCGGCGAGGTAATGAGGCCGGTGCGGGTCGTCGCTCCGACCAGGGTAAAACGCGGCACGTCCATGCGGATGGTACGCGCCGAAGGGCCCTGACCTAGCACGATGTCCATCGCAAAGTCCTCCATCGCCGGGTACAGGACCTCCTCGATGGCGCGGTTGAGGCGGTGGATCTCGTCTATGAACAGGAAGTCGCCCTCTTCGAGCGAGGTGAGGATGGCGGCCATGTCCCCGGCCCGCTCCAGAGTGGGGCCGCTCGTGATCTTGATGTCCACACCCATCTCCCCGGCCAGGATGCGGCACAACGAGGTCTTGCCGAGCCCGGGCGGACCGGCGAGCAGGACGTGATCCAGGGCCTCCTGCCGCCTGCGGGCCGCCTCGACGAAGATCCTGAGCTGCTTCTTGAGATCCTCCTGCCCGACGAACTCGTCCAGCGTCTGGGGGCGCAGCGTCGGCTCGTCGTCCTCCAGAAACTCCTCGGGGTCCAGTGGACGCTCGCCCTCAGCGCCGCCTGGCTCCTGCGGCTCTTCCCACTCGTCGCGTGCTTCGGCCTCGTATCCGCTCAACGCCTGCTCCCGATCCTGCGTAGCGCCTCCCTGACGTAGCTTTCCACCGACACGGCCTTGTCCTCGGGCACCTCGCGCAGCGCCTGCTCGGCCTCCTCCAGCGAGTATCCGAGGCTCGTAAGCGCCTCCCGCGCCTCCATGTATGCGCCCGCTCCTCCGCCGCCCTGCTCGTTCACGGCGGAGCCGTCCTCCGTAACGCCGACCGGCGCGAACACGGCGAACTCCTTGCCCTTGAGCTCCAGCACCACCCTCTCCGCCGTCTTCTTGCCGAGACCGGGCACGGTTGCGAGCTTTACGGCGTCGTCGCGGGCGACGGCGGTCGAGATCTCCGTCGGAGACAGCATAGAGAGGACGGCGACGGCGAGCTTCGGCCCGATCTTGCTCACGGCGGTCAGCGCGTCGAACGCGCTCCTTTCTTCCTTCGTCGCGAAACCGAAGAGCGAGATCGCATCCTCCCGCACCACCATCCGGGTGTGCAATACGCACTCCTCCCCGAGCGGCGGCAGCGACCCTATCGCCCCGACCGGAACGGCGGCCCGGTAGCCGACCCCCGACACGTCCACGACGACGCCCTCGGCGTCTTTATCCACCAGAATCCCGCGCAAACGCTCGATCATAGGCTAATTATCCCCCAGAGCGGGCTATTTACCCACCCCGATCCTGCTGAGCCCACCACCAGAATTTCCGCCGCTACCGGAGCTCTTCACGTCTTCCATCCTGGCCGAGAACGCGTGGCAGATGGCGGCTGCGAGCCCGTCGGCGGCGTCGTCGGGCTTTGGCGTCTCGCGCAGGTTCAAAAGCGCCTTGACCATTTCCTGCATCTGGCGCTTGTCCGCCCGCCCATAGGAGGTGATGGCCTGCTTGATCTGGAGCGGCGTGTACTCCGCGACCTCAACCCCTTCCCGGTACGCCGCGAGAATCGCGACCCCCCGCGCCTGCCCGACGGTCATCGCCGTCGTCACGTTGGTGTTGAAGAAGAGCTGCTCGATGGAGACCACCTCTGGCCGGTACCCCCGTACGAGCTCTGTCACCCCGTCGAAGAGCGCCCCGAGCCTACGGGGCATATCCCACTCCGAGGACGTCTTTATGGCCCCGTGCTGCACGTACAAGAGCTTGTTACCCGGTGATCCCCACTTAACCACGCCCCAACCCATCGTGGCCGTGCCGGGGTCTATCCCGAGCGTCGTGTGTACCGTGCCTCGCTTTTCCCTGGTCATGCTACAAGGTTACCCGCTCCGGCGGCGGCGTGCAGCAGGCACCACATGTGGTGCTCCGTAGCGCCGCGACCTCCCGTTACACCACGAGGATAGCTGCTAGCATGACCGTACATCAAACGGGATAGGAGGGATCATGGACTACCTGCCGGAGGTGTTCCAGCAGTTCAAACGGCGATTCCCCGGGGTAAAGGAGTCCTTCGACGCCCTGGGCGCCGCCGAGCACGAGGCCGGCCCGCTGGACGAGAAGCAGCGCAGGCTCGTGAAGCTGGGCATAGCCGTCGGCGCGGAGTCAGAGGGAGCGGTGCGCTCCCACGTCCGCAAGCTGCTCGGCATCGGGGCGACGCAGGAGGAGATCCTGCACGCCATCGTCCTAGCCCTGACCACCATCGGCTTCCCCGCCACCAACGCCGCCCTCTCCTGGGCCGAGGAGGTGCTGGCGGAAGAAGCCTGACGCGGCCTCCGTCAGCGTCTCTTACGGGGCGGGCCGGCATCATACAATAACCGGGTGCGGATACGTGACTCCCATAGGCTCGTGGAGCCATTTTCGAAGCTCCGCGCTTGATCCGCTCCCTCCAGAGCCTCGTAGCCCTGCTGCTCTTCGTCGGTGTCGCACTGGCCGTCGCCCTCTGGAGTCTGGAGAACATCCGCTGGGAGGAACCCGCGTGCCCGCGAACCGTCGGTCACGGCTTCCAGGACCTCCGCTGGCTCGAAACCGGCGGGGGCCCCGCAGCCACAGGCGCGGAAAGACTCCTGTCGCGGCCAAACTTCGGCGCCACACCCCAGGCCGCCCGGGACCTGGAGTCCGGAGTCGTGGACGAGCGTATGATCTCCACGCTCCTCACCGTCTCAGAAGATCACGGCATCTGCGTCCAGACGTTCAAGGAAGGCCACCGCTTCCTGCCCGGCGTGGAGGACGGCCCCACCATCCCCGAGGGCTACGGCGACGCCGGCGGCCTCCCCAATACCCACTACTTCGGGCGCGCCGCCGACATCTACCAGATACACGGCGAGCCCGTAGAAGACAACGGCACCAGACCCGCCGTCCTCGAAGTCGGCCAGACACTCGGCGCCATTCCACCGCAAAACCGCCCGGACCAGATCATCGGCCCGCCAGACTGGACCAACCGACTCAACTACCCGAGAGAAGCAGGCTGGGTGCCCGCCCGGGACCAACTCCAACTACACAAAGACCACCTGCACCTCGGCTACAGAGACGAGGCGAGCACAAACAACCGGCTATAACCGTGTAAGCGTAAACCCATAGCCGCTCCCCAGGCTTCACGCCCTCTTAAAGAAGCTGAACCATCACGTAACATCCGCGCAAGCGCCTCAAGGTATTATAATGACCGATACATACTTTCGCGGAAGACCCTGCGGAAGGAAAGGAGTGGGCATGGACACCACGACGCTCTACTATCTAGGTCTCCCACTACTCGCGGGCGCACTCATCCTCCTCTGGGCGCTGCTGCGACGCCCGAAAAAGCGCCCCGCGATGACCACGCCGGGCCTCGAAGAGCGCGCCATCGCACTCTCCCGCTCCCTCTCGGCATTTTGCACCGAGCGCGAGGCCAGCAGGGCCTCGGATCTCGTCTCCGTCGGCGGCCACGAGTTTCACGACTCCGACGATAGCGAAGAGGACCCGGAGGCCCAGATCCTGTACCAGACCCACTACCTGCCCCGCGTAGCAGAGCTAAGAGAGCAGTTCGCCGAGAGAAGAATCCGAGAACGCGCCCTAGACCGTGTCTACGAGTCCCCCGATAGCCTGGCCGAGATCAGGACCATCTCAACCGGGCTGCTGGTTATGGCGAACCGTCTGCGATAGCTATGCTTGTAGTGTGTTCGGAAGTAGGCTTCACTAGCTGGTGCAGAAGGGTTCTTTCCACTCCCGCATTTGTCGAATATCAGTAGCTTTGAAGCTAAGGTAGCCGCATACCATGTGGTCCAGGCTTCAAAAAAGGTGTAAGCACCGGACAGTTGCATCCAGAAAGCAATCAGACCCAAAACATACGCCGCCACAGACGGTACTGCGACCAAAGCACTTATATCGACAAGCCGAGGCCGCCACGTTGAGTGCTTTCTATTTTCGGTTGATTCCTCACTTTGCTTGTAATCTATACTCGAAGTCTAAGGGTAACGACAGTGGTAAGCACTATTCTCCCGGTCTAATCATTCAATGTATCCTGGCCCAATTGACAGTAAGGCTACTGAACGATGTGACCTATTAAAGTCACCAAGCGGAAGGTGGTGAAGATAATATCCTCCAGTTTATAACTAGCCCAAGCTTCTACGCAGGGTTACTAACTGTCCTTGTCCCCATATTCACCACCTTGAGCAATCGCAACACGAAGACACTAACCTACGACGTAGCTTGCGGAGACCACCCAAGTAGTGTTCTGCCACAGGACAAAAACAATGCTGAAGCTAAGGAACAAAAAACTGTAAGACGTAGGCTAGGCGACCTACTTAGTAGGCTAAAAAGGGTACATAGATCGCAGACTGAGCAGAACAATCAGGACGTTACAGTCAAACTGTATGTAATTGATCTACGCAACCCTTCCTGGGGCATCCTATCTTGGTCAGGTGGATCGAATATATCGGAAGCCGATTACGATCAGCGACTTTCGGTCGAATTTGGCCCGGATGCCCGCATCTTGGAAGCAGATATTGTCAAGGAGCAACCTCCTAACATTGGGGCAGTAGTTGCTCCCTACCACTACCCTCCTGACACATTGGTATTAAAACCAACCGTTTTGAACAAGGGTGACTGGTTGCGTTTAAGAATCGTAGTGGAAAATCCAGCGCATGAGCCAAATTCAAGACTTACAACCAGTCCACTGTATAAGGCAGCATTTCAAAGTCGTATCCTTGGTCTCAAACGCGTAAAGCGGCGTTGGGATGCCCACAGGTTAGTAGCATACGGATTCCTAATAGTCGTATTGGGAACAGCGGTGGGTTTGGTGGGTAGTTTAGTGAGTGCTTTGATGCGATTTGCATTAGGGCGTAATGTCGCCCTTTACGGCATACCTATAGACCCGCAAAACCAAGATCCACAGTGGGCGCAGCAGGTAGCACCCCTTGTGTTCAATTTCTTCCAAGGAGTAGAGCTTTCTATACTGCTGGTCGGGGTTTTCTTATTCTCCGTCGGGACGTCGAAGATCCGGAAACAAAAAAAGCTTCTACGTGCTTATAGAAAAAAATCTTCGTGCATTTCCTAGCTATCAACCTACAAACTGGAGAATGATCCTCAGGTGCAAACAGCTGGGTCTTGCTTCATGGTGGCGGCTACACGTCCAAGGTAAGCACACTCTCTCGACGTCATGGATCACAGCATGCACAGCGCTAGAGCTACGTATTAGCCGTTTCGCCTACCCTGCAACCTCGGCCATAACCTCTTCAGATATATCGAAGTTGGAGTAGACCTCCTGCACGTCGTCATTCTCTTCGAGGGCGTCTATTAGCTTGAGGGTCTGTCTTGCGGATGATTGATCCAGCTCCACCGTGTTCTGCGGCAGCATGGTAACGTCGGCGCTATCGTAGCTTATCTCCGCTTCGTCCAGCTTTGCGCGGACGTCGGTGAAGTCGTTGGGGTCGGTCAGGACGCGGAAGGCCTCTTCCTGGGGCTCCACGTCCTCGGCTCCGGCTTCCAGCGCCAGCTCCATCAGCTCGTCCTCGTCGGCAGCTTCGGCGGGGACCAGGATCACACCCTTGCGGTCGAAGAGGTACGATACGCTGCCGTTGGTGCCGAGCTTGCCGTTGTTCTTAGAGAAGATGTAGCGCACGTCGGAGGCGGCCCGGTTCTTGTTGTCGGTCAGCACGTCCACGAGCACCGCCACGCCGCCGGGCGCGTAGCCCTCGTAGGTGATGCGCTCGTAGTCCGCGCCCTCGGAGCCGGCGCCGGTGCCCTTGTCTATGGCGCGCTGGATATTGTCGTTGGGCATGTTGTTGTCTTTGGCCTTCTGCACGGCCATCGCAAGCTGGGGGTTCATCTCCTGGTCCCCGCCTCCCTCGCGCGCGGCGACCGTAATGACCTTCGAAAGCTTTCCGAAGAGCGCCCCGCGCTTGGCGTCCTGCGCGCCCTTCTTCCGCTTTATGGTGGACCACTTGGAATGTCCGCTCATAGTCCGCAAACCTCCTGTATGAAATACTCGTGAAACCGCGTGTCGTCGGTGAGCTCCGGGTGGAACGCCGTGACCAGGATATTCTCGCCCTTCGCGGCGACGACCCGGTCGTCTATCTTGCTCAGCACCTCCACGCCGGGCCCCACGTCCTCGTAGTACGGCGCCCGGATAAACACCCCGGTGTAGGGCTCCTCGAAGCCTTCCACGTCGAGATCACGCTCGAAGGAGCTAACCTGCCGCCCGAAGCCGTTGCGCTCCACCAGAGCATTCATCAGGCCGAGCATCGGCTGCCGGGGGCCGTTCGTGGCCGAGGCGGCGAGCACCATCCCGGCGCACGTCCCCCACACCGGGCCTCCCTTGTAGAAGAAGCTCCTGATACCGTCCAGCAGGCCCGATTCCACCATTATGCGACCGATGGCCGTGGACTCGCCGCCGGGTACGATCACACCGTCGAGCCCCTCCAGGTCCTCGACGTTCCTTACCTCGGCCGCTTCCGCCCCCAGCTCCTCCAGGATGCGGAGATGCTCGGGGACGCCACCCTGTACGGCCACGACCCCGATCCTGCACCCGTCCTTGTGCCGCTCTCCGGTCAAGCTCCTCTGCTCATCCCTTGCTTACCTCCGGCTACCCGGCCGTCTACCAGCATCTACCAGCCGCGAGCGGCCATCTTCTCGCCGTCTTGTAGGCTCTCCATCCCCCGGCCTACCATCGCCTCTCCGAGCCCCCGGCTTACCTCTCCCACTACCTTGGCGTCCTGGTAGTTCGTCGTCGCCCTCACTATGGCGTTCGCCCGCTTCATTGGGTCGTCGCTCTTGAAGATGCCGCTGCCCACGAACACTCCATCCGCCCCTAGCTGCATCATCAAGGCCGCGTCGGCCGGAGTTGCTATACCTCCTGCGGTAAAGAGCACCACCGGAAGCTTCCCGTTCTCGGCCACCCACCTCACCTGCTCGTATGGGGCGCCGAGGCTCTTTGCCTCTGCCATTAGCTCTTCGGGGGCGAGGCCCTGCAGGCGGCGGATACCGCCGTTTATCGCCCTCATGTGCCTTACGGCTTCTACGACGTTTCCGGTGCCGGCCTCTCCCTTGGACCGGATCATGGCCGCACCCTCGCCTATGCGCCTCAGGGCTTCACCCAGGTTCGTCGCTCCGCACACGAAGGGCACCCCGAACTCTTCCTTGGCTACGTGGTTTGCCTCGTCTGCGGGGGTAAGGACCTCTGACTCGTCTATGTAGTCAACCTCCAGGGCCTGTAGGACCTGGGCCTCTACGAAGTGTCCTATGCGGGCCTTGGCCATTACGGGTATAGAGACTGCCTCTTGGATGCCCTGTATCATTTCGGGGTCGCTCATCCTCGCGACCCCGCCCTGGGAGCGGATGTCTGAGGGGACCCTTTCGAGGGCCATGACCGCCACGGCGCCGGAATCTTCGGCTACCCGGGCCTGCTCCGCGTCGACGACGTCCATGATGACGCCGCCTTTTAGCATGTGGGCCATGCCGCTCTTTACCCTGAAGGTGCCCGTGTTCGTGGTCGCCGTTGTCTGTGCGCCTGATCCCGCGCCGTTGTCTGCCATTCTCACCTCTCTGGCCGTGCTCTCTAGCATTGTGCTTGTACTGTATATGTTACTACCGATGCGCGTTCCCGGCGCGCCGGCCGCCCGCGAAGGGGTTTGTAACTTCCTACATTCTATCGTTTTCTGCGTTTCTTGCGCTCCCTGGAGTACTCCTGCGGAAGCTTTCTCGCGAACTCCCTCGCGCCGTGCAACGCCGCCCGGCCCGCGGCGGGGACCACTACCTGGGCCTCCTTGCGTATAAACTCACTCGCCTGGTTTAGCGTGTTTCTGATCATCTAAAGGATGCCCCCTCCACGTTAGAGGCCGGTCAACGTATCTCTATGCGTTGCCGCCCCCCGCCCGGGGCGTCATCCTCGGACTCTTCCCGCGTGTCGAGGCGTGGAACCGACAACGCCCGCACGCCTCTCGCGGCCTCCATAGCAGCCCGCCCGAAGTGCCCGGCGGCCCGGCGGCGACGCTCCCCGGGGACCAGCAGATATGCCGCCACGCCGAGAGCAGAGCGACGCTTACCGGCGCTTGTGGGGCTCGTGGAGTTTGTGAGATTTGTGGGGTTTTTGGAGTCTTCAGGCATCATCGAGCCTCACCTTTAGCGTATCACCCTCGAAGCTGGCGCCGGTCGCCGAGAGCCGGGTCATGGAGTCCGGCAATAGCACGTTCCGCTTGTAGCCTCCGACCCGAATGTACAGCTCGTTCCCCTTCTTCGAGAGGTCCATGTCTCCCCTGTCCGCCAGCGGCAGATTGAACGCCACCTCGTAGCCTCCATCCTCGGCCTTCAGGATATCGTGCGAGGATCCGCGAAATAGCACGTCGAGCGGCTCGTGCTCCTCGAACACGTCCTCCGCGAGCTCCGAGAGCGCCTCGAGGCCGTACATCTCTCTTCCGAAGAGGCGGGCGGTGAGTATCGGGGTCGGAGAGAAAGACTCCTCTATGGTTCGCAGGTGTCGCTCCTGGGACTCGCGCCAGGCCGCGAAGTACGGATCCGTGACGCTCTCGGGCAGCAGCCGGTTGACGACGACCGCGTCTACCCCGTAATCGTAGAGGTTCAGGTAGGTGTAGGCGCGGCGTGCCTCGGCCACCACCATCTTCTCGGCGTTCGCGACCAGCCGCACCGAGGCGTTCTCCCGGTCCGTGAGGATGTCCTCTACGCCCATGACCGCCTCGTAGAACCGCTGCGCCGCCCCGAAGAAGCTGTCTTCCGGCAACGGCGGCAAGCTCTTCGCCCTACGGGCAAAGGGACGCACCAGGTTCGCGGCCTTACGCTGAACGGGGAAGATCTTCTCCACGTACCAGCCCATCTGGTCCGGCAGGGAGAGCAGCTTCAGGGTCTCGCCGGTGGGGGCGGCATCCACTATGAGCGCGTCGTACAGACCCTCGTTGTGGTGGCGGCGCACCATGAGGAGACCGAAGAGCTCGTCCATGCCCGGGAGCATCGCAAGCTCCTCGGCGGCCAGATCCTCGGCGCTCTGCCACTCGAAGAGCCGGGTCATGTACTCCTGGATCTCGGCCCAGTGCTCCTCGATCATGCTCGTATGATCTATCTCCTGGGCCCAGAGCCCGCCCGCCATCTCTTTCGGCTCAGCACCTATCTCCGTGTCGAAGGCGTCGGACAGGGAATGCGCCGGGTCGGTACTCATCACGAGCACCTTCTTGCCAGCACGAGAAGCCTTTAGCGCGGTGGCGGCAGCGACACTCGTCTTACCGACCCCGCCCTTCCCCGTATACAGTGTGGTTCTCAAGAGGCTACACTCCGGCTTTCAAGAGGGTTGAAAGAGCCCAGAGAGCTCTCAGAGGTTTCCGCCGCCCGCCCCTCCGGCGCCGGGGCTGCGGCGCTCGTCCCGGCGCTGCTGCGCCTCCACAGTGGTGGTCGCCTCTGGCATGACTTCCAGACGGCCCTTGGGAATCTCTTCTCCGGTATCGTCGCAGATACCATAAGAGCCTTCCTCGATCTTCTCCAGCGCGCGCTCAACGTTCTCCAGGCGGCTCTCTATCTGGTCTCCCACGCTCTCGTCGAGCTGGCGGGTGTGAATCTCACGCCCGAGATCCCCCCGATCAGAGGTCTCGTACGCCTGATCCTCACCGCGGTCCTGATCATCCTCGGTAAGCCCATCTCTTAAACGCGTAAGCTCCTCCCTGGTCTGCTCCAGAGCCGTGCGCTGCGCCTGTATAAAACCATCATCCAACCCGCTGTGTGCCATCCGAACCTCCAGCCCAGTGTTCTATAGTGCTCTAGTCGCCGCGCATCCGCTTCACACCCGCTTTACACCCGCTTCATGTGCGCTTCACCTGCGCGCTCGTCGAACGCACCCCGAATGCACGGCTCTCAACCTATAGAGCTTAACATCCACCCTACCCCATACGGTGTACACGACGGCAGCAAAACGGGCGCCCACCCGAAGGTAGACGCCCCACAAAACCAACCGTAGCCAACTGCCCGGCTGCGTCACGTATAAAACGGCATAAAAAATGGGCGACGACCTACTCTCCCACGGGGTCTCCCCCGCAGTACCATCGGCGCAGGCGGGCTTAACTACTCTGTTCGGAATGGGAAGAGGTGTATCCCCGCCGCTATCGTCACCCAGACTCAAACGGTCGTATTCGGTTGTGAGATCTACCGGTAACGTCCAGCGGAGCCGGGCCTGATCTTTGAAAACTGTATAGCATGACATACCGAAGAAGTAAAAAGAAAAACCACTAAGCCCTCGACTTATTAGTACCACTCGGCTGAACACGTCGCCGTGCTTACACCTGTGGCCTATCAACCTGCTCGTCTAGCAGGGGTCTTACTCCCTCTAGGGGATGGGAGACCTCATCTTGAGGCGAGCTTCCCGCTTAGATGCTTTCAGCGGTTATCTCTTCCGCACATAGCTACCCGGCCATGCCCTTGGCAGGACAACCGGTGCACCAGAGGTGCGTCCACTCCGGTCCTCTCGTACTAGGAGCCGCTCCTCTCAAGTCTCCAACGCCCACGGAGGATAGGGACCGAACTGTCTCACGACGTTCTGAACCCAGCTCGCGTGCCGCTTTAATGGGCGAACAGCCCAACCCTTGGGACCTACTCCAGCCCCAGGATGCGACGAGCCGACATCGAGGTGCCAAACAGCCGCGTCGATATGAACTCTTGGCGGCTATAAGCCTGTTATCCCCGGAGTACCTTTTATCCGTTGAGCGACGGCACTTCCACGCGTTACCGCCGGATCACTAAGTCCGACTTTCGTCCCTGCTCGACTTGTCAGTCTCGCAGTCAAGCTCCCTTTTGCCTTTGCGCTCTACGCACGATTTCCGACCGTGCTGAGGGAACCTTTGAGCGCCTCCGTTACTTTTTGGGAGGCGACCGCCCCAGTCAAACTACCCGCCTGACACTGTTCCCCACCCGGATAACGGTGTGGGGTTAGAACACCAACACGTTTAGGGAGGTATCTCAAGGATGGCTCCACCGAGACTAGCGTCCCGGCTTCATAGCCTCCCTCCTATCCTGCACAAAACGTGTCAGCATCCAATGCCAAGTTATAGTAAAGGTTCACGGGGTCTTTCCGTCCTTCCGCGGGTAATCGGCATCTTCACCGATACTACAATTTCACCGAGTCTCTGGTTGAGACAGTGCGCGAGTCGTTACGCCTTTCGTGCAGGTCGGAACTTACCCGACAAGGAATTTCGCTACCTTAGGACCGTTATAGTTACGGCCGCCATTGACCAGCGCTTCGGTCGCCAGCTTCGCCAAGCCCCAGAAGGGGCAGGGCTAACCGGCTTCCTTAACGTTCTGGCATTGGGCAGGCGTCAGCCCCTATACATCGTCTTTTCGACTTAGCAGAGACCTGTGTTTTTGGTAAACAGTCGCTCGCGCCCATTCTCTGCGACCTCCGCCAGCTTACGCCGCAAGGGCGATCACCGGCAGAGGCTCCCCTTCTCCCGAAGTTACGGGGACAATTTGCCGAATTCCTTAACCAGAGTTATCTCGTGCGCCTTGGTATTCTCTACCTGCCTACCTGTGTTGGTTTGGGGTACGGGCACGCACATGACTCGTTTAGAAGTTTTTCCAGGAAGCATGGAGTAGGCCACTTGCCCTATTAACGGGATTCGGCTCAACCCTCAGGCTTAATGGGGCCCGGATTTCCCTGGTCCCCGCCCTACGGTAAAGCCCACGGTCTACCAGCGCCGTGGTTGGCCGATCCTTCTCCGTCACTCCATCACTCAAACGCCATGTACGCGGTGTAGGAATATCGACCTACTGTCCATCGCCTACAGCTTTCGCTCTCAGCTTAGGTCCCGACTGACCCTGGGAAGAAAAACTTTACCCAGGAACCCTTAGGCTTTCGGCGGACGGGTTTCTCACCCGTCTCTCGTTACTCATGCCAGCATTCTCTCTCCCGCAGCGTCCACGGCTTAAGCTTACGCCGCCGCTTCAGCCGCTACGGGATGCTCCCCTACCACTCCAGCAAAGCTGAAGTCCGTGGCTTCGGTAGATGACTTTAGGCCCGATGAATTTTCGGCGCAACACCACTTGACCAGTGAGCTATTACGCACTCTTTAAATGATGGCTGCTTCTAAGCCAACATCCTGGTTGTCTGTGCAGCGCCACATCCTTTTTACCTGTTAGCCATCATTTAGGGACCTTAGCCGACGGGCTGGGTTGTTTCCCTTTCGGACACGGAGGTTATCCCCCGCGCCCTGACTCCAGCACTCTAACGTCTACGGTCTTCGGAGTTTATCTGAGTTTGGTAACCTTGTAGGGCCCCGCACCCAAACAGTGCTCTACACCCGCGACGAAACGTGCCAGGCTATACCTAAATATATTTCGGGGAGAACCAGATATCGCCGGGTTTGATTAGCCTTTCACTCCTATCCACAGATCATCCGCCCAGTTTTCAACCTAGGTCGGTTCGGTCCTCCACGTGGTCTTACCCACGCTTCAACCTGTCCATGGATAGCTCACCCGGTTTCGGGTCTGCGGCATCTGACTGCGCGCCCTTATCAGACTCGCTTTCGCTGCGGCTCGCTCTCGCTTAACCTTGCCAGATACCAGCAACTCGCTGGCCCGTTATGCAAAAAGTACGCCGTCACAGTGGTTAAACCACTGCTCCGACCGCTTGTAGGCGTATGGTTTCAGGTGCTATTTAACTCCCCTTGCGGGGTACTTTTCACCTTTCCCTCACGGTACTGGTTCACTATCGGTCACCGTTAGTGTTTAGCCTTACGAGGTGGTCCTCGCAGATTCAATCCGGGTTTCCCGTGCCCGGACTTACTCAGGAGTCAAGCTAGAGAGCCACGCGAGTTTCGTCTACGGGGCTTTCACCCTCTACGGCTGAACGTATCCAGTTCGATTCGACTACCCGCGTGATTTGTAACTCTCCGGCCACCCTGTGGGGTGACCGCGCAAGATCCTACAACCCCGACTGCACAACGCCCACAGGCTTCCATGCAGTCGGTTTGGGCTGTCTCCATTTCGCTCGCCACTACTCAGGAGATCGAAACTTTCTTTCTTTTCCTCCGGGTACTCAGATGTTTCATTTCCCCGGGTTCCCTCCTCGCATCCTATGTGTTCAGATGCGGGTGACGGGGCATTACCCCCGCCGGGTTTCCCCATTCGGAAATCCTCGTATCATAGCCCGCTTGCGGCTCAACGAGGCTTATCGCAGCTTGCCACGTCCTTCATCGGCTTCCGGTGCCAAGGCATCCACCATACGCCCTTACTATCTTAGTGGTTCTTTGGTTCTTTTTGGTATCGGTATGTCACGCTTATACAGTTTTCAAAGACCAGGCGCCTACGCTCTCGCGGGCGCTAACCTTCACTCCAAAAGGAGCTTCAGAGCTAAAAAGCCCTGAAAACTGAATAGTAGCTACTCGCCTACTTGAACTACTTCCGGCAAGATCCTCGTCTCTAAGCGCCTCGACTGGTCGAAATATCCTAGAGCGGTACACCGTAATGGCGAGCTGACGGAATTAGATCCGTCGCTCAAGCCATCGTTTAGCCGATGTCCGATCGGTTGGGCATTGCTGCCCTAACTCTCCCTAGAAAGGAGGTGATCCAGCCGCACCTTCAGGTACGGCTACCTTGTTACGACTTCACCCCAGTCGCAAGCCCTACCTTCGCCGACCGCCTCCCGCAAAAGGGTTGGCTGCGCCGACTTCGGGTATTGCCTACTCCCGTGGTGTGACGGGCGGTGTGTACAAGGCCCGGGAACGCATTCACCGCGGCGTTCTGATCCGCGATTACTAGCAACTCCAGCTTCACGGGGTCGAATTGCAGACCCCGATCCGAACTTAGACGTACTTTGATGAGATTCGCTCCACCTTGCGGTCTTGCTGCCCTTTGTGTACGCCATTGTAGCACGTTTCTAGCCCTGGGCGTAAGGGCCATGATGACTTGACGTCGTCCCCACCTTCCTCCGGTTTGTCACCGGCAGTCTCGCGTGAGTCCTCAACCTAATGTTAGCAACACACGACAGGGGTTGCGCTCGTTGCGGGACTTAACCCAACATCTCACGACACGAGCTGACGACAGCCATGCAGCACCTGTGCAGCACCTTCGAAAGTCACACGTTTCCGTGCGCTTGCAGCTGCATGTCAAGCCCAGGTAAGGTTCTTCGCGTTGCATCGAATTAAAGAACATGCTCCGCTGCTTGTGCGGGCCCCCGTCAATTCTTTTGAGTTTTAGCCTTGCGGCCGTACTCCCCAGGCGGAACACTTAACGCGTTGGCTTCGGCACGGAGGGATTCGACTCCCCCCACACCTAGTGTTCATCGTTTACGGCATGGACTACCAGGGTATCTAATCCTGTTCGCTCCCCATGCTTTCGCGCCTCAGCGTCAGGAATGGCCCAGCCAGCCGCCTTCGCTACTGGTGTTCCTCCCGATATCTGCGCATTTCACCGCTACACCGGGAATTCCACTGGCCTCTACCATCCTCTAGCTTGACAGTATCCACTGCACGCTTGGGGTTGAGCCCCAAGGTTTCACAGCAGACTTACCAAGCCGCCTACGCGCCCTTTACGCCCAATAATTCCGGACAACGCTCGCCCCCTACGTATTACCGCGGCTGCTGGCACGTAGTTAGCCGGGGCTTCCTCGATAGGTACCGTCAGGCTAAGGGCTATTAACCCTTCGCCCTTCGTCCCTAACAACAGAGCTTTACGACCCTAGGGCCTTCATCGCTCACACGGCGTTGCTGCATCAGGCTTTCGCCCATTGTGCAAGATTCCCGACTGCTGCCTCCCGTAGGAGTCTGGGCCGTGTCTCAGTCCCAGTGTGGCTGATCATCCTCTCAGACCAGCTATACATCGTCGCCTTGGTGAGCCGTTACCTCACCAACAAGCTAATGTACCGCGGGCTCCTCCTTCGCCGGATGGCCGAAGCTACCTCTCCTTGCAAGGTCAGGTGACCTAGCAAGCTTACGGGGTATTAGCCGGGGTTTCCCCCGGTTGTCCCCCAACGAAGGGCAGATTGCCCACGTGTTACTCACCCGTTCGCCACTTTACTAACCCCAAAGGGTTTTCTCGTTCGACTTGCATGTCTAAAGCACGCCGTCAGCGTTCGTCCTGAGCCAAGATCAAACTCTCCGAACTAGCCACTCTGAAGTTAAACTTCGAGTGACCGGGTTGCAGGGCTGTCCCTGCGCGGCGATCCGCTTTACACTCTCGGATCGCAGAGAGTCAGTCTCGACACTTTTATTTATCAAGACGGGCTTACCAAAAAGTATTTTGGCTTTCGCTACTATCCAGTTTTCAAGGCTTCATGCTCCTCGCCTTTCGGCGGAGCTCTGGAAGAGAATCCAAGGCCGGAGACCAAAAACCCGCCTCTAGGGCGGGCCGTGTAGCCGATCCCATATGCGGGAAAGCTAGCTGTGTGGCCCCTTGGTGGTCTTAGACGAAGTCTCTACCATCGCGAGAAGAAGTCTAGCACTTTCCAGAGCTTTGTCAAACACTCTGGAGATTTTCTTCTCTCTACTTTCAAGCTGACCTGGAAGATCATGTTCCTGGCCTCTCGGCGGAACGCTCTCCTGGAGAAACTTACCCTTTCACTGCTTTACAGAGATTGGAAAGCCCGCCTGCTGGCGGGCCGTTAAGCTCTCTAATGTCAACAAGCGAGGATTATACAGCCGAGATCGGGAGCGTCAAGGAAATCCGGAAAATTTCTCGTAAATCGGCGTTAAGCCGGCTCTTCAGGCGTTTGAACTATAGAGAACCGGGCACGCTATCCGACGAGCCTGGTGTAGCGGCGCTTACCAACCTGTAGGACCATCCCGTCTATCTCCCCGTAAGGCAGGGACAGCTTCTCGTCCTGTATCTGCTCGCCCCCGAGGCGCACGGCTCCGCCCCGGATCAGGCGTCTCGCCTCGCCGTTGGTGCCGGCGAACCCGGCGGCGGTTATGAGATCTACCACCCAGACCCCGCCGTCGGGATCCCCTGGAATCTGTATCTCTGGGAGATCCTCCGGGGTCTCGCGGCGGGAGACGGCGTCGAAGGCGCTCTCGGCACCGGCGACGGCCTCCTCTCCGTGCAGGGTCCGCACGAGGGAGCGGGAGAGCTCCCGCTTCTGCTGCAGGGGCTCTCCCTCGGGCGGCTCACGGTCGAGCAAGAGCCTGTAGTAGGCGGGCATTGCGGCGTCGGGGACGGTCATGGCCTTGCCGAACACGTCCTCGGGCTTTTCGGTGACGCCTATGTAGTTGCCGAGGGACTTGCTCATTTTCTGTGAGCCGTCCGTGCCGACGAGCAGGGGCATGGTAAGGACGCACTGCGGCTTCTTACCGTAGAACTCCATGAGCTGGCGGCCCACGAGCAGGTTATAGAGCTGGTCGGTGCCGCCGAGCTCCACGTCCGGCTCGACGACCACCGAGTCGTAGCCCTGCATCAGGGGGTAGAGAAGCTCGGTGAGGCTTATGGGCTCGTTCGCGGAGTAGCGTTTGTGGAAGTCGTCGCGCTCCAGTATGCGGGCCACGGTGGTTGCGCGGGTGATCTCGATGATGTCGGCCATGGAGAGCGGGGCAAGCCACTCGGAGTTGTGCCGGATCTCGGTCTTCCCCCGGTCCAGGATCACGAACGCCTGCTCCAGATAGGTGCGGGTGTTGGACTCTATCTCGTTTTCGGCGAGCACGGGGCGGGTCTTCGAGCGTCCCGAGGGGTCGCCGACTAGGGCGGTGTAGTCCCCGATTATGAGCACCACGGTGTGACCGAGATCCTGGAACTGGCGCAGCTTCTTCAGCGCCACGGCGTGTCCGAGGTGAATGTCGGGGGCAGTAGGGTCCACGCCGAGCTTTATGCGCAGCGGACCGCCGTGCAGCCTCTCTTGCAACTCCTCGCGCGGGACCACGTCCACGGCGTTTTTCAGAATCGCATCAGGCTCGCCGGCGGTAGTCGGTGTATCCATGATCTCTCCTTTTAATATTCCGGGCCCGGGTTTGCGCAGCGGATGTGGCGCGCCGCGACGTGGCACCCGCCGCATCTGCCACATCTGCCGCGTTAGAGAGGATATAAGAAAAGGTGTAGGAAAACGCCTAGTTCACCTAGAACAGCCTACCCGCGCCGCGTGTCAGAGGCTCGGCCTCCGGGGCCGGCTTTACGGAGACGTTTGGCTCTCCTTCCAGAATGTAGCGCCACGGGAGGTCGGCGCCGCGAGTGATCCCGATCCTGGTCGTCGCCAGAATCGCCGCTTCCGGCGGGGCGCCTCGCAGTATGTATAGCGGGCTGCGCTCGGTGTCGTGTCCGTCGAGGTCCAGGTCGACGCCGAGCGCCCGGGTCAGTTTCCCGGGTCCGGTACAGAGGTCGCTCTTGCCGCGTCGGCTCTGCATGAGATCCAACCCCTCGACCGGACGCAGCGCCCTTATCAGGATGGCGCTCCCGACTCCTTCCGGCTCGCAGACGACGTTGAGTAGCCGGTGTACGCCGTACGAGAGGTAGACGTAGGCGAATCCGGGCGGGCTGAAGATGGTGCGGTTGCGCATCGTGCCCCGGTTCTCGTAGGCGTGACAGGCTGGATCGTCTGGACGATATGCTTCAGTCTCGACGACTACGCCGGAGGTTAAACCCTCCGCGCTTTCGGATACGAGCACGCAGCCGAGAAGATCCACCGCCACTTCCCGGGAGTCCCGATCGTAGAAATCTCTTCCGAGGGGCTGTGATTGGTTCTGAGCCTCCGGTCCGCTCACCGCTCCCCGGTGAGCTCGGAGATTCGGCGGGCGAACTGGTCCAGATCCAGCCCAGCCTCGGAGCGGATGGAGGACTTGAGTAGCGGTCTGACCTGCCCGATCTGCTGCTGCAGCTCGGAGAGGAGCTCTATCGCCCCGCTCTCGGCTCCGACCATGTCCCGGAGTATGGTGGACTCGGTGCGACCCGCGACGAGCGGCTCGTCGAGCCCATCCACCCAGACCAGGGTGCGGCGGCCGCTGCCCCGGTCCTCCTCTATCGGGGCTAGCGCGACCACCCGGTCGGCGCGCACATACTTGCCAAACCCCAGAGACACGATGCGGTCGGTTATCGCCTTCATAGGAGAGAGTTTACCAGGGCATGCGGTTTGCCAAAGCGGTATATTTGGGCGGTGCGGCTCGGGAGAAAAGCCAGGAAACTCACCGGAGAGCGCGTCGAGCTCCGGCGTCACCGGCGGGAGAACTACTCTTTCTACCGGGAGTGGTACGGCGACGGTGAAGTGTGGCGTCTGACGAGCTGGATGGCGGCCCCCATGGAGCCCGCCGGGGTGGATCGGCTCTTCGACGAGCGGGAGATGTCGATGTCAGACGACTCGTTCGCCATACACCGGATCGGGGAGCGCACCCCGCTCGGAGTCATAAGCCTGATGAACATCAGCGAGTCCAACGGCTCCGCGGACCTCTCCGTGATAATTGGCCCCGAGGAGGCTCGCAGCCAGGGTTACGGACCGGAAGCTATCGGCCTGCTGCTCGACTACGGCTTCGAGAGGCTCGGCCTCGGGCGTGTGGGGCTCTCGGTCTTCGAGTTCAACGAGGCGGCTATCTCGGCCTACGAGCGGCTGGGCTTCCGCAAGGAGGGCCGGCTGCGGCAGGCGGTGGAGCGTAACGGGGTACTCTACGACGCGCTGCTAATGAGCCTGCTGAGATCCGAGTGGAACGGCCGAAACGGTACGGGCTAGCCCTCCCGGACGCGGGCCCCGAACCTCTCCCCGAGCATCCGGGCGATGCGGTCGAGCTCTTCCTTGACCCAGGCGTCGGTGAGTGTCTCCCCGCCCCGGAAGGTGAGTCCTAGGGCGACGCTCTTGTGGCCCTCCGGCACCTGGCCTCCGGCGTACACGTCGAACAGACGCGCCTCTTCGAGCAGCGGTCCTCCGTCCGAGCGCACGGCCCCGAGCATCTCGCCCACCCTCACGGACTCGTCCACCACCAGCGCGAGATCCATCCCGACCGCCGGCACGTTCGCGAAGGCCTCGAAGCCGCTCACGGGATCCGGCTCGCAGTGCTCCACCTCGAGCTCGAAGGCGGCCACGGCCATGCCCTGCAGACCAAAGCTCCGGGCCGTATCGGGGTGTAGCTCTCCGATCCAGCCGGCCTCCTGACCATCCGGCGTGCCGATTGCGGCGGCCCGGCCGGGGTGCAGGAAGGGTCTAGGCCGGTCCTGCGGCGCGAAGGAGGCTCCGGGCAGAATCCGCTCGACCACGCCCTTTGCCTCGAAGAAGCCCGCGTTACGGGCGGGCTCGTTCCAAGAGCCGGGGGTTATCGCGCCGAACATGACACCGCAGACCCGGTGAGATTCCAGGACGCCCATTAGCCGCCGGGAGCCGGGCTCTTCTGGCCCGCCCTCGCCGGTCATCCTGAAACGTATCGCCGCCTCTCTGTCGGGCGCGGGGTCGGGCTCGAAGCCGCGACCGACCTCGAACATCGCGCCCCCGCGCGAGCCGTGGGCCCGGTTGCGGGCGGCGGCGTCCAGCAGGCCCGGGAGCAGTAGACCGCGCAGGTTGGCCGCCTCCTCGCTCAGGGGGTTTGCTATACGCACGGTCTTCGCGGGGTCCACTCCGAGGCTCTCGTGCCAGCGGTCGGGGCCGAACGGGTAGGTGATCGCCTCCGCGAGCCCGAGGTCCGCGAGCACCCGCCGCAGGACGCGCAGCTTCTCCTGATCCGGCGTGAGCCCGCCGGGCGTGGCGGTCGCCGGTAGCTCCTCGGGCACGCGGTCGAGGCCCACGAGCCGGCCTACCTCCTCGATGAGATCCGCCTCGCGCGTGAGGTCCCGGCGGAATGTCGGCACCTCTACGGAGAGCGCACCGTCCTCCCCGTTTACGCCGCAGCCGAGGAGCCGGAGCTTATCGGCTGCCTCTTCCTCTCCGATCTCCGTGCCGAGCAGCAGGCCGGCCCGCTCGGGGCGCAGCCTGACGCGCGCGGGCTCGGGCTTCTCTGGATAGTGGCTCAGAACGTCCGCTGCTACTACGCCCCCCGCATCGGCGAGCAGGGCCGTCACGCGGTCGCGGGCGTAGCTCACCGCCTCCGGATCCAGACCGCGCTCGTAGCGTCCGGAGGCGTCCGTGCGCAGGCCGAGGCGCTGGGAGGTCTCCAAAATATTACGCCCGACGAAGGTGGCGACCTCCACCAGCACGTCGGTGGTCGAGTCGTCCACCTCGGCGTCCTCGGCGCCCATCACGCCCGCCACCACCAGCCCGCGCTCCTCGTCGGCAATGACGAGCATCTCCTCGTCCAGCTCCCGGGTGTGGCCGTCGAGCATGGTCATCCTCTCGCCGGAGCGCGCCCGGCGGACGACGATGCCGTCCCGCACCTTCGCGGCGTCGAAGGCGTGTATCGGCTGTCCCGTCTCCAGCATCGTGTAGTTGGTGGCATCCACAACGCGGTTCACCGGCCGCATCCCGGCGGCGTGCAGGCGGCGGCGCATCCCGAGCGGCGACCGTTCCCCCGCGGGCATCCCGGAGACGCGGCGCAGGTCGTAGCGGGGGCAGAGCTCCGGGTCCTCCACCCGTAGCGTGTAATCCTCCGTCGGCGAGCCGCCGGTCTCGAAGCGGGTTTCGGGGATGCGGAAGTCCGTCCCGAGGATGGCGGCAAGCTCGCGGGCGACCCCGATCACGCCCCACAGGTCCGGGCGGTTGGGCATCACGTCTATCTCGAGCACCGTCTCCCCGACCGGGAAGTAGTCCTCCACGGGGCGTCCCACCTCGTACGAGTCGTCCAGCAGCAGGATGCCCTCGTGGTCGCCCGAGACGCCGAGCTCGCGCTCGCTCATCATCATGCCGTATGACTCGAGGCCCCGGAGCTTCGCCTTCTTTAGCTTCTGGCCACCGGCGAGGATGCTTCCGGGAAGGACAACGGGGATGCGCGCTCCCGGGTACGGGTTCGGCGCTCCGGCCACGATCTGGACCTCGCTGCCGCCGAGGTCCACCTTCGCGACGTTCAGCTTGTCCGCATCTGGGTGAGGTCCGAACTCCACGACCTCGCCGACGACGACCTCACCACTCTCGACGCCGAACCGCTCGACGCCGTCCACCTCCTGGCTGTGCAGCGAGAGCAGGCGCACCAGCTCATCGGTACTCAAGTCGAAGTCTATGTAATCGCGGAGCCAGCCCAGAGGAACTCGCAAAGCCCTACCTTTCTAAATTTTGCCCGGATACTACGTGGAGCTAAAACTGCTCGAGGAAACGCAGATCGCCCTCAAAGAAGAGCCGCAGGTCGGAGATGCCGTAGCGGGTCATCGCCATCCTGTCCGGCCCCATGCCGAAGGCGAAGCCGGTGAACTCCTCGGGGTCATAGCCGACCTCCGAGAGCACCGCGGGGTCAACCATCCCAGCGCCGAGCATCTCCAGCCAGCCCGCGCCCTTGCACACCCGGCAATCGGGATCGCCGCGCCCGTCGCAGGCGAAGCAGCTCACGTCCAGCTCTACGGACGGCTCGGTGAACTGGAAGTAGCTCGGCCTGAGGCGGATGCCGACCTCCTCGCCGAAGACGTGGCGGGCCATCGCCGCGAGCGTGCCCTTGAGGTGGGCGAGCGTGAGGCCGCGGTCCACGGCCAGGCCCTCGATCTGGTGAAACATCGGGGTGTGGGTCGGGTCGGAGTCGCGGCGGTACACCTTGCCGGGCACGACGACGTACACCGGCGGCTCCCGGGTGAGCATCGTGCGGATCTGCCCCGGCGAGGTGTGGGTCCTGAGTACTAGCCCCTCGTCCAAAAAGAACGTGTCCTGCATGCCGCGCGCCGGATGGCCGGGCGGGATATTTAGCGCGGTGAAGTTGTAGTAGTCGGTCTCGACCTCAGGCCCTTCCGCGACGCCGTAACCGAGCCCGACGAAGAAGTCCACTATGTCGTCCACGACGCGCAGGGAAGGGTGCAGACTACCCCGCTCACGGGTGACGCCCGGCAGCGTGACGTCCACGGCCTCCGCCCTCAGCCGGGCCTCCTGCTCGGCGGCGGCGAGCTCCTCGCGGCGGGACTGCAGGTCACGCTCGATCTCGCCGGAGGCGACGTTGACGCCCTTGCCGACAACCTTGCGCTCCTCGGCGGGCAGCGATCCTATGCTCTTCTTGATCTCGGTAAGCTCGGCGGAGCGGCCCAGGTACCGGACGCGCACGGCCTCCAGCTCGTCGGTGGTGGTGGCGGCCGAGATCTCCCCCAGCGCCGCCCTTTTTATCTCCTCGATTCGCCCCTCGGAAGCCATATGCCGGGCAATGTTAGCACACGGCATACGCCTCGTAGAGCAGAATAGAGGCCGCGACCGCCGCGTTCAGCGAGGGCGCCTGAGCCGGCAGGCTAACCCGCCTATCGCAGGCGGCCTCCACCTCTTCCGGCAGCCCGCTCCCCTCCGAACCGACGACCACGAGCGTCTTGCCCTGGATCGCGGTCCGAGGGGACTCGCCACCTCCCGGCACGGCGGCCGCCGCACAGAAGCCAAGCTCACCGGCCAGCCCCACGAACCGGGCGCCGTCCACCTCCCGGGCGACCGGCGTGTGGAAGATGGATCCCATGGTGGCGCGGACGGTCTTGGGATTATAGAGATCGGCGCAGCCCTTTGATAGCGCGACCCCGGCGCCGAAGGCGTGGGCGCTCCGGATCACGGTCCCCACGTTGCCCGGATCCTGTACGCCGTGTAGCAGCACAAGCCGCTCCCGGCCTTGCAGCAGCTCCTCCGCGGAGACGTCCAGAAAAGCGAAGACCCCGACCGGGCCGGTCGGGGTCTCCAGGGACGAGATCCGCTTTACGTCATCCTGCCCGGTAAACGTGGAGTACGCCGGTACCGGAGACTCCTCGAAGAGGCTACGGCCCTCAGCCAGGAACAGGCGTTCGGACTCGCGGTGCTTCTTTTGCCTGAGCTTGGCGGCGCGCTTGGCGGACATCTCCGGCGGACCGCCGGTCTGTAAGTCTCTTCTCGCCTCGTCTCTCCTAATCCTTCCGAGCAGCCTTCTCCGCTTCACCGGCCGCGATACGGCGTAGTACGGTCCTGCTACCCGGAGACCCCAGGCTTCACGTTACTCTCCCTACGCCTCCAGGGGACTACTCCGCAGACTGACCGCCGAGCGCACCCTTGGCCTGTGAGGCGACGGCGGCGAACGCGGCGGGCTCGGTCGCGGCGAGATCGGCGAGAACCTTGCGATCCAGGTCTACCTCAGCGAGCCGGACGCCGTTCATGAACTGCGAGTAGGACAGCCCGTTCTGCCGGGCGGCGGCGTTGATGCGCTGGATCCAGAGCCGCCGGAAGTCGCGCTTGCGCTGCTTACGCCCCTCGTAGGCATAGACGCCGCTCTTCCACACCTGCTCCTTGGCCCTCTTGTACGAGGTGTGCTTCGTGCCCTTGTAGCCTTTGGCCTGATCCAGGGTCTTACGCCGCTTCTTGCGGGCGTGGATGCTACGTGCCGTGCGCGCCACTCTATCGCCTCCTCAACAACCGCAGGATACGCCCCTCGTCGGCGGCGTTGACGGTAGTCTCCGTGGAGAGACGCCGCTTGCGCTTGGGGCTCTTCTTCTCCAGAATGTGGTTGTGGCCGCTGCGCCGCCGCTTGAGCTTACCCTTTTTGGTACTCTCGAAGCGCCCGGCGGCACCCTTGTGGGTCTTCATCTTGGGCATTGCTTCTCCTCCGCGTTTTTGTCCGCTTACTTCCGGTTACTTACAGTCGCCCGACATCGAGGGCTAACGGCACGGGAGTGAGCCGCTTCGCTCCCCCGAGACTCTACGTCTCGTGTATCGAGCGCGTTATTGTAGCAAAGAGTTACAGCCAGCGTAACGTCGCGTTCTAGCGCCGGTCCCGAAGCGTACCGAAAGATGCGGCTGCTCATGGTTGTTACTAGCTGCTTCTAGGTGCTGCTAGTTGCTGGCCGGGCTTTTCTCCCGGTCCTTGTTCTGCTCTTTTTGCTCTTTCTGGTCTTTCTTGGCGCCCTCTTTCTTGGGGACCAGCACCATAACCATGTTGCGCCCGTCGAGCTTGGGCTGGCTCTCGATACGGCCGAGATCCTCGAGGTCCTCGGAGAGCCGGCGCAGGAGCTTCTCTCCCAGGTCCGGGTGCTGAACCTCGCGGCCCCGGAACATGATGGTTACCTTGACCTTGTCGCCGCCCTTGAGGAAACGCTCGACGTGGCCCTTCTTGGTCTCGAAGTCGTGGTCACCGATCTTGGGCCGGAGCTTGATCTCCCGCACGTTGACGTTGACCTGCTTCTTGCGGGCCGCCTTGCGATCCTGCTCCTTCTGGTACTTGTACTTGCCGTAGTCCATGATCCGGACCACGGGCGGGTCGGCGTTCGGGGCCACCTCGACGAGGTCCAGGTTCCTGGTCTCGGCATACTCGGTGGCTTCCCGGATGTGCTTTATGCCGAGCTGCTCACCGTCGGGCGAGATCAGGCGCACCGAGCGGGCGCGGATCTGGCCGTTTATCCTGGAATCTTCTTCGGAAGCTACTGTACACCACTCCTTCCAGAGTCTATCTCTAGGGTCCGCGAAACTCTCCGGCGCATCGTTCCGAGCGCCGCAAGAGGGGTGCGGTTCCCCTTCACTGGCTAAATTATATAACCTCGGCGCTCTTACTGTCCATAAGAATCACGCGCTGCAATCTCCGCGACCACGTCGTCCGCAAAGTCGGAGAGATTCGCGTCCTCGCCGGTCTTCTGTCCCCGCCGCCGGACGTTGACCTTCTCCTCCTCCGCCTCGCGGCCGCCCACGATGAGCTGATACGGCACCTTCTGACGAGCGTTCAGGCGGATCTTCTTCTGCATCGTGTTCTCCGAGTCGTCCACCTCGACACGCACGCCGCGACCGGCTAGCTCCCCTTCCACCCGGCGGGCGTACTCCAGATGCTCGTCCGACACCGGCACGACCACCGCCTGCACCGGCGAGAGCCAGGTCGGGAACGCGCCCCCGAACTGCTCTATGAGCACCGCCATGAACCGCTCCGTGGTCCCGGTAACGGCCCGGTGCAGCAGCACCGGCGTGTGCTTCTCGCCGTCCTCGCCGGTGTACTCGCAGCCCAGACGCCCCGGCTGTATGAAGTCCACCTGTATGGTCGAGAGCTGCCACTCCCGGCCCAGGACGTCCTTCGCCATGAAGTCGGCCTTCGGGCCGTAGAACGCGGCCTCGCCCTCGACGGCCTCGTAGCTTATCCCGGCAGCGTCGAGCGCCTCGCGCAGGGCGGCCTCGGCGCGGGTCCACTTCTCGTCGTCGGCGATGTACTTGGCGGCGTCCGGGTCGCGCAGGGAGAGCCGCACGGAGTAGTCGGCGAGGCCGTATGTGTCCAGAACCTCGCGGATGATCTCTAACGCCCGCGCGAACTCTTCCTGGATCTGCTCCGCCGTGCAGAAAACGTGGGCGTCGTCCTGGGTGAGACTGCGTACCCGCGTGAGGCCGTTGAGCTCGCCGCTCTTCTCGTAGCGGTACAGCGTGGCGAACTCGGCGTAGCGCACCGGTAGGTCGCGGTAGGAGTGGGCCCGGGCGTTGAACAGCGTCATGTGAGACGGGCAGTTCATGGGCTTCAGCCGGTAGCTCGTCTCACCGTCGGTCATGGGCGGGAACATGGCGTCGCGGTAGTGCTCCAGGTGCCCCGACCGCTCGTACAGCCGCTCGTTTACGAGATGTCCGGTCCACACGTGATCGTAGCCGTGCCGGGTCTGCACCTCTCGCACGTAGGACTCCATCTCGTGCCGCAGAGTCTCGCCCTTGGGCAAGAATAGCGGTATCCCGGCGCCGACCTCGGGCGAGAAGGTAAACAGGTCGAGGTCCTTGCCGATCTGGCGGTGGTCGCGGGCCCTCGCTTCCTCCAGGCGGTTCAGATACCCTTTGAGCTCCTTCTCGGTAGGCCAGGCGGTGCCGTAGATGCGGGTCAGCATCGGGTTGTTCTCGTCGCCACGCCAGTAGGCCCCGGCCAGGTTCAGGAGCTTGAACGAGCCCAAGCGGCCGGTCGAGGGCACGTGCGGACCGCGGCACAGGTCGTAGAAGTCGCCCTGTTTGTACACGGAGATCCCACCATCCGGCAGCTCCCGGATGAGCTCCATCTTGTACGGGTTGTCGCCGAAGAGCTCCTCGGCCTCCTCGCGGCTGGTCTCGCGCCGCTCGATGGGCAGGTCCCGGGAGAGGATCTCGCGCATCCGCTCCTCTATCCCTGGCAGGTCGTCGTCGGTGAGCCTCCCGGCCACGTCTATGTCGTAGTAGAAGCCGTCCTGTATCGGCGGCCCGATGGAAAGCTTGCTCCCCGGATACAGCTCGGTTATGGCCTGTGCCATCGCGTGCGCCGTGGAGTGCCGCAACACGTAAAGCCCGTCGGGCGAGTCGGCGGTCACCACCTCGAATAGCGGCGCGTCACCGCTACCTGCCCCGTCCACCGGCGAGCCCAGGTCCACCACCTCGCCGTCGAGCTTCGCCACGACCGCGTCGCGCGCCAGGCGCTTTCCTATCTTCTCCGCGACCTGCCCGGCTTTCTCACCGGGCTCCACGGCCAACTCCCGGCCGTCGGGAAGCCTAACCTCTGCCATGCTCCGCCATCTTCTCTATATCTCTTGCGGCGCTTTTGCGTCCGTAGGAATCAACCACCGGAGCCGCCCTTGGCCTGACGTCTGATCTCGGCACACATCGTGCAGACGTCGGCGTCGTTGAAGCTGCGGCCGGTCCTCTCCACCCTTCCCGGACGGGTCTCGCCACACAGGCTCTTGGAGACGTCCTCCTCCGGGAAGTAGTTCCAGAAGTGCAGTATCGGGCGATCGTCGTCCCCACTCCCCTGCGACGTCTTCGGCTCTAGAACTCTCTCGGTCAAGACCACCTCCCGATCCAACGGCTACTCTTAGCCTTTAACTTCCCGGCTTGCCTCTCTGTTACCTCTCGATTGTATACCCGGACTTCTCACCCGGGCCTCTCGCATATTCGCGTGGCTCGGCACGCCTCCAAAACAGTATGGGCACTTGCTCCAACCACTCTTGCGACCGGAGCCGGGATAACTGTAATTGACTGTTATGCCCTGGCGCAACGTGGCGCGGCTCAAAGATCATGGAGTGGTTGGTGTAACTTAGAGAACCGGAGAAAGCCTTTACCCGTTTTACTTGCCGACTTTACGAAGTGGGCGATGCTGGATTCGAACCAGCGACTTCTTCCATGTCAAGGAAGCGCTCTCCCTCTGAGCTAATCGCCCCCGCATCGTCTCGCTCCGAGAGGCGGCACCCGGAATCGAACCGGGGTACAGGGTTTTGCAGACCCTTGCCTAACCACTCGGCCATGCCGCCAAGCCCGCCGCCTGACCCTGCCGCTGAATCACCGAGCGGCGAAAGAGCGGAAGACGGGATTCGAACCCGCGACCCTCACCATGGCAAGGTGATGCTCTACCAACTGAGCTACTTCCGCCTGTCAGCGGAGATAATGTAGCACGGCCCTCCGGCTCTTACAAGCGGCCTCCGAAACGCCTTTTCCGGGAGAAAACCAGGTAGCGCATTATAAAGAAGCTCATCACCGAGGCGGTTATCACGGAGATGGTTTTCGAGATGTTCTCCCCGACGAACGGCGGCAGGGTCGTATACCAGGACAACAGGTGTATGCACATCCAGAATAGGCCGCTGCTAACCCCGATGTTGAGCAGAGCCTGGAGCGCGAACAGCGTCCTCTGGCGGCCGCTGGGCTCGGCGTGCTCGCGGAAGGTCCAGAACGCGTTGCCCAGATAGCTGTTGAGGTTGGCGGCGACGAGCGCAATCAGGTTATACAGGACCACGTTGGTGGTGCTATCGGTCGGATACAACCATAGCAGCAGGTTGAGTACGGCGAAGTCCACGACGGCGTTGGCTGCCCCGACGATCGAAAACTTGGAGAAGCGGAACCCGAAGTTTTTTATGCGCTGTTGCAGAGAGTGCCCTTTGGCCGGCTGCCCTTCACCCGGCCTTGGACTATCGGGGACGGCCTCGGGCGTATCGCCCCGGCTCGCGCGGTTCACCCGGCTCCGCCGGAGACGTCCCGCGCCTCGCCATAGAGATCGCGCAGCCTCCGGGTGGCGACGGTCCAGTCGCGCTTCTCGGCAGTGGCGCGGGCGTTGCGGGATAGCTTCTCCCTGAGCCCCGCGTCGCCCAGGAGCCTCCGAGCCTGCCCCACCAGGCTCTCCTCGGAGCCGGGCTCGAAGATCAGGCCGTCGTGACCCTCGTCCAGTATCTCCTCGGAGGCCCCGCTGCGGGCGGCGAGCACCGGTACGCCGGAGGCCAGGGCCTCTATCGTGACCATGCCGAGGGTCTCGGTGGTGGAGGGCAGCACGAAAACGTCCACCGAGGCGAGTGCCCCGGCCAGATCCTCTCCCTGGAGAAGCCCGGTAAAGACCGTCGGCGTCCCGGCGAACTCGCGCTCGGTGGCCCGCCGCGCCGGGCCGTCGCCGATGATCGCCATCCTGGTGTCCGGCACCCTTTCGAGAATGGCCCGCGCCTGTCCGATGTTCTTCTCCGGGGCGACGCGTCCGACGAAGGCGAGGATCATCTTCTCCGGGTCGCCCCCGGAGAGCTTCCGCCGCCAACGCTCGCCGGCCTTGTCCGGGTGGAAGAGCGCGGAATCTACCCCGTGGGGCCAGACCCTCACGCGCTTTATCCCGTCTTTGACGAGATCCTCTCTCACGGACTCGGAGGTACACAGGTTGACGTCTGCCTGATTGTGCAGCATCCGGGTGGTCCGGCGGGTAAACCCTTCCAAAAAGCCCAGGTTGTAGTACCGGGCGTAGGCCGCGACGTTGGTGTGATAAGAGGCCACCAGCGGTATCCGGTTACGACGGGCGTGGTAGATGCCTCCAAGCCCGAGGAGTATGGGGTTGACGACGTGGATCACGTCCGGCCGGAACCTCCGCAGCGCCCGTCCTACCCCGGGATGAGGCGGGGCGAGCCGTATCTGCGGGTAGGGCGGGAAGGCCACGCCAGGGAAGCCCACGACCTCGGCCCCGGCGTAGCTCCGTGGCATCCCCTTCGTACGGGGAGCCAGGACCATCACCTCGTCGCCCATCCGGGTAAGCCCGCTTATGGTGTGCCGCAGACGGGTTACCACCCCGTCCGTGGCCGGCAGGAAAGTCTCCGTAAAGATCGCGACGCGCAACGCGCTAGACCATCCCCCCTCGACACCGGACTCCAGACCTCATCCGCCGGACGCCACACCCTTCATGCAGCTCCATGCCCTTTCAGGCGCGACGCCGGCGATCCGGGGATTATAGGCGCTACAGGCGCTACGGGTGCTATATGTGCCCGGATCGCCACCAGGGTAAGCAGCAGACTCCGGGAGCCGGGCTACAAATTATCTACGATGGCCTCCGTGAACTCGCTGGTGCCGGCCGTGCCGCCGAGGTCCTTGGTGCGAGTCTCGGGCTTTGAGAGCGCCTTCTCGATGCCGGACTGCATCCGGTAGGCGGCCTCGTTCATGCTCAGGTAGGTGAGCATGCTCTTGGCAGACAGGAGCGTCGCCAGCGGGTTGACCCGGTTCTGGCCGACGTACTTCGGGGTGGAGCCGTGGACCGGCTCGAAGAGCGCGAGACCGTCGCCGATGTTTGCGCCCGGGGCGACCCCGAGCCCGCCGGTAAGCCCGGCGCACTCGTCGGAGAGGATGTCGCCGTAGAGGTTCGGGCAGACGAGCACGTCGTACTCGTTTGGCTTGGTGACGAGCTGCATCGCCATGTTGTCCACGATGCGGTCGTCTATCTCCTCGAAGTCGTTCTCGTACTCCCCCGCGACCTCGTAGAACACGTCCCTAAAGAGACCGTCGGTGTACTTCATGATGTTCGCCTTGTGGACGACGGTTATGCGCTTGCGGCCCTGCTCCTTGGACCGCTCGAAGGCGAGGCGGCACAGGCGCTCGGTACCCTCGCGGGTAATGATCTTGATGGACTCGGCGGCGTGACGGCCCACGGTGTGTTCGATGCCGGCGTACAGGTCCTCCGTGTTCTCCCGGTACAGGACGATGTCTATGTCCTTATACGGCAGGTCTATGCCGGGCAGGGAGAGCGAGGGCCGGACGTTTGCGTACAGGTCGAGCTCCTTGCGCAGCGCCACGTTTACCGAGCGGAAACCCGTGCCGACCGGCGTGGTAAGCGGTCCCTTGATGGCGACCTTGTTACGCCGGACGGACTCCAGCACGGACTCCGGTAGCGGGGTCCCCTCCTTCTCCATCATGGCCTCGCCGGCCTCGGCGACCTCCCACTCTATCCCGACCTCCAGAGCGTCTACCACCCGCCGTACGGAATCCGTGAGGTCGGGGCCTACGCCGTCGCCGGGTATCAAGGTAACCGTCTGAGCCATTATCCGATGCTCCCTTCAAAGTCTGTAAACGCCGTAGAAAACTCGCCTAGTATAGCGGTCGTCGGCAAAGGTGGCTAACGTGCCGGTGGCCCGAGCAGCGCAAAAAGGCCAGAGGAAACAGACTCTCATACTACCCACATGCTACCCACGGAGACCCGCGCCGGGCTAGCGTCCGCCGATAAGGAGCCCGACGAGTACGGAGAACGCCACGAGCGCGAAAAGCAGGAGAACCACGGCGGCGGGTACCAGCACGACCAGCACGGCCCGGCCCGTGGTGGTGGAGTGAACCTCCCGGATACCGAGGATGGCCAGGATCACGCCCCACACGAGGGCGACCAGCCCACCGAGGATGGGTACCCAGCTTACGAGTGAGGTCGCGGACACGTAGGAGACCACCCGGAAAGTAGACCAGTAGCCCGCGTTGTCCGGGCGCACGAACAGCATGACGAACAGGTGAGAGATACCGGCCCAGATAAAGAGCCCGATGGGCGTCAGTATCGGGGTGAAGATAAGACCACCCACGAAGCCCCCGACGGCCCCGCCAATACCCTGATCCCCGATGCCCACCACGGCCGCGAAGATGGTGATGAGCCCACCCAAAAACGCCCCGATAAGGGCGCAGATCACCGCGAAGCCTATGGGGTTGAGCAGCCCGTCTCGCAGAGCTACGCCTCTGAAAAATTCCGCCGGTTGCACTATCAGAGCCCGAACCGTGGCGACGAAGCTGTCTACGGGATCCGAGAGTGAGTACCCTCCGCCTCCCGGGTTTCCGCCGCGGCTTGCTCCCTGTGACGAGCTTCCGGTCTCTTCCCTGCTAGATCCGGTATCGAACTCCATCACGACTCCCTTGCTAGCCGTATACGAACTTGACTAATAACATTTTATACAATATTCACAGGCGCCGCAACGGGTAGAGTCATGGGGTTTGGTGGGGGCTAGTCCAGGGGTCGAGTGCTAAGATATGGGCGTCTACATCTCGTAGTACGCGAGCTTCTGGAGGACGCAGGGGTTTTTCGATGTCATCCACCGTCGAGACGCTAGAACGGGAGCTCGGAGAGGCTCAGCTAGAGCGCGAGGCTCAGCAGCGGGCCGTGACGAGAGCCGAGAACGCCCACGAAGCCGCCTGCGCCGCGCGAGACGAGGCCTGGGTAGAGGGCTCGTCGGATGACCCGGAGGTGGAGCGGCTCTCGGCGCTGGTCTTCGAGAGGCGGCGGGGTCTGTACGAGGCCATAGACGGCCTCAAGGCGGCGGAGGGCAAGGAGCGCAGGATCAAGAGCCGCCTGATGTACGTGCTGCCCGCCGAACGTCGCCGTTACCTCTCCGGTGAGGTGGATGAGGAGTTCGGTCTATTTCTGGATGAGGTGCGGAGGGCATACGAAGCGGAGCTTCCGGGGGTGGGCATCTCGGTAGTGGAAGAGGAGCCCGGGAAGTTGGATCTCGGGGGAGACGCCACCTGGCGAGCGCTCGAAAGGCTGTACTCGGGCACGGCTCGGAAGTGGGTCGAGATCCGCGCCGCCCGGGACTCCCCGCTTGCCGGGGTGATGGCCCGGCACGTGGCCTACTACGCCGGTGGCCACCTGCCCCGGGTATTCGCCGATGGTCTGGAGCTGGGTATCGGGCGGACCCAGACCAGGCTGCCGGGCGAGGAGGGTAGAAGACCGGCTCTGGGAGGCTTGGGGGGCGGAGAAGGCGAGCTCGTCCTGGCGCGCATCACCGTCCGGAGATACTTGGACGAGGGCTGTATCGGCAGGCTCGCCAAGCAGGGCGAGAGGCTAACGCAGATGGCCGAGATAGCGCGTCTGTACCAGACCATGTCCCTTACGAGGGACGAGATCCGCTGGCGGCTAGAGCAGTTGATCCCACTGCGCTTGGAGGCGCTGCAAACCGTGCACCGGCTAACCGGCGGACATCTCCGGTTCTCCTTCTACGAGATCGCCCGCGCCGCCCGCCTGTTGGACGGCCACTTCCCGGACGCCGGCGTGGCGGCCGAGGCGCTCTCCCACGCCGTGGACCGGGCTCTGGAAAGCGGGGTCCCGCTGGTGGACGTAGCCTACCTGAGCGTCGCCTCCGGCGAGTGGCCGTAGAAGCGCGTAGAAGCGGTCACTGGCCAAATCTGGTATCTGGCGTTGCCTACTCCGGGAGGTCGGAGAGATCGTGCTCGGGGACCGATAAGTTGTAGGGCCGGGCCGGTCTCTGGGCGAGCACCCGCACCTTGTAGACGAAGTCCGGAATAAACTCGGCGCGGCGCACCTCCAGTATCTCGACCGGCTGCCGCGTCGCCTTCAGCGCCGCCCGGTCCCCCACCTCGTATCTCGCCGGCCGGTCTCGGTCCACCATCACCTATCCTCCTCCGCGATCTTCACAACTCCACACACGCCGTATCAGGCTCATCCGGTAGAGCGTACCGCGTCCGCCGGGTCGCGACGCGCGAGTATCCGGTATCCTCTGTTTACAAGAACTTACCGCTACCTACATCTCACGACATCTCACGCTTGGAGGAGCCCCGTGACGCTAAAGAGCCTAGACCTGGGCCGCACGCAGGTCCACATACTGGACGACGGGATATTCATAACCAACGCTGCCAGCATCCTCGGCGGCAGGAGCAAGGCGAAGATAAAGGGCGGCATGCACCCCGCGCTGGTGGAGACGCCGGACGGCCTAACCCTGCTCGACTCCGGCTTCGGCCCCGAGCTGCCGGAGAGCCTGCGGGAAGACTACGAGCTACAGCGGGAGCGGACGCTGATGGATCGCCTCTCGGACCTCGGGCACGCGCCGCAGGACATCACCCATGTCGTGCTCTCGCACCTGGACGCGGACCACGTTGGCTGGGCGCTGAACGGAGACCGGTTCCCGAGGGCCCGAGTCTACGTCCAGGAGGACGCGCTCGAGGAGGCGCGGAGCCTGCCCGACCATCCCGGCAGGAGCGAGTCCGTGCCCGCCGTCGAGCGCGGCATCGAGGAGGGCTGGTGCGAGCTCGTGAGCGGGGAAGGTGAGATTGCGCCCGGCATCCGCGTCGAGCTCAGGCCCGGTCACGCGGCGGGACATCAGATCTCCTGGATCGGTACGGGACGCGCCGGGGAGACGGCGCTCTTCACCGGGGACCTGGCCCCGAGCAAGATCTTCCTCAACCCGGATACCATAAGCGGCGTGGATACCGACCCCGAGGCCGCGCGCCGCAACCGGATAGAGGTGCTCACAGAGGCCGTGGACCTGGAGGCCCCGGTAATCCTCTACCACGAGCCCAACGACTCTCTGGTAAGCCTGAGCCGCACGGACCAGGGCTTCGAAGGTACACCGTACGAAGGCTAGTACAGCCTCGTACGGTTTCTGGCCGAGACTCTCTAGCGCCTTTTCATCCGCTGGCGGACCTTGCGCCAGATAATCGGGACCAAGAAGATAAGCGCCCGACGTAGCAGCCATCTCATAGCTCTATAACCTCTCTTTTAGAGAGAACTCCAGGATCCCGGTGATCATACCATCGCGCCTCCCCGAAAAGGCTGTGCAAAGGCCGTACGGAAGCCACATAGAAACCACACAGAGCTACGCCGGGCGGCTAGGCTCCGTGCCAGGTGGTCTTCTGGAAAACGGACTCCCGGCGGCGCGGCCTGAGATCCAGGTCCGGATGTCCGAGGTAGAGGTAGGCCACGACGTGATCGCCCTTGTCAAGCCCGAAGAACTCCCGCATGTAGGGATGGTAGGCCACGGGTCCGGTGCGCCAGATCGAGGCTATCCCCATCCCGTGGGCGGCCAGCTGCATGTTCTGCACGGCGCAGCAGCAGGCGGCGTAGTTCTCCAGCGTCTCGACCTCGCCACGCCCGGCCTTCGAGATCACCGCTATCACCACCGGAGCCCGGAACGCTTTCTTGCGCTCGCGGCTCACGCGGCCCGGCACCATCTCCTCGTCGTCGCCCTCCTCCCCGGCCTGGATGCGGGCAAGCTCCGCGCGAGCCTTCGCCAGCTCCCCCCGGCCCTTGCCGGAAAAGACGTGGAACTCCCAGGGCTCGGTGAGCTTGTGGTTCGGGGCGTGGACGGCGCTCTGCAGTATCCTCTCCACAGTCTCATCCGACACTGCATCCTGGGTAACCCGCCCCACACTCCGGCGGGTCTCTATAGCCTCGCTAACCTCCAACCATACCTCCATGATCGCCTCGTACCGGCCACGAATATTTTACTGCGCAAAGGGGTAACAGAAAGTAACGGAAGACGGCATAGAGCCGTGTATTCCACTATGATTGGCCACAGAGTCAGAGAAAAACAGAGCAGCACAGAGCAGCACAGGGTAGCGCAGAGCAATCTTACAAGGAGTTCGCCAATGTCGAAGACCATCACTCTTACCGGAGCCGCGGGCGCCATAGGGTACGCGGCCCTGTTCAGGATAGCTTCGGGCCAGTTGCTGGGACAGAACGAGAAGATCAAGCTCAAGCTGCTGGAGATAGAGCCGGCGCTGCAGGCCGCCGAGGGCACGGCGATGGAGCTCGAGGACTCCGCGTTCCCGCTGCTCGAGTCTATAGACATCACCTCGGACGCAAACGAGGCGTTCGACGGCTGTGACGTGGGGATGCTGATCGGGGCGCAGCCGCGCAAGCAGGGTATGGAGCGCGCAGACCTGCTGGAGGCGAACGGCGCGATCTTCAAGCCCCAGGGCGAGGCGATCAACTCCCACGCCGACGACGACGTGCGCATCCTCGTGGTCGGCAACCCGGCCAATACCAACGCCCTCATAGCGATGAGCAACGCTCCGGACGTGCCGCACGACCGCTTCACCTCCATGACGCGCCTGGACGAGAACCGCGCCGTCTCCATGCTGGCCCGCAAGCTCTCCGTTAGTGTGGAGGACGTCGAGGACCTCGTCGTTTGGGGCAACCACTCTCCGACGATGTTCCCCGACCTCTTCAATGCAAAGGTAAACGGCGAACGGGCCGCGGACCAGGTAGATCTGGACTGGTACGAGAACGAGTACATGCCCCGAGTCGGCAAGCGTGGAGCCGCCGTTATCGAGGCCCGCGGCGCGTCCTCGGCGGCTTCGGCGGCGAACGCGGCCATAGATCACGTACACGACTGGGCGCTGGGCGCGGAAGGGCTCCACTCGATGGCCGTACGCTCCGAGGGACAGTACGGAATAGAGGAGGGGCTCATCTCCTCGTTCCCGGTCAGGCTGCACAGCGGCGGCGGATATGAGGTCGTCGAGGGCCTGGAGATCAACGACTTCGCCCGCTCCAAGATCGACATCACCGTAAACGAGCTAAAGGAAGAGCGCGACGCCGTCAAGGAGCTCGGGCTGATCGGATAGCCGCGTTTTACCTCCGACGAAACGCGGCTATCAGCGGCTCGGCTATCAGCACTCGGAAAAACCTGTAGAAGCCCGGGAGCCTCCATCGTGAACGACGGAGGCTCCCGGGCTTCTAGCTAGCGGCTAACCGCTGAAAACTGACCGCCCTAAAACGTTCTAAACCACCTTGATCCTCTTGCGGGACTTTGTCTGTGCGATTCCGGCTGCGACCTCGTCGAAGGAGCGGGTCGGGGCCGAGTCCTCGGGATAGAGGGCGTTGCCCGGCTCACCGGAGTCGTCCGGCAGTATGGGAATTCGGCTCATCAGGTGCGCGCCGAGCTCTTCGGCGACCTGCTCGCCGCCGTTGCCGCCGAAGATCTTCATCTCCTTGCCGCAGTCCGGGCACTCGGCGTAGCTCATGTTCTCCACCACCCCGGCGAGCTTCAGATGAGCCTGCACGGCCATCTTACCCGCCTTGACCGCGACGCGGGCGGCGTCCGCCTGTGGCGTGGTGACCACGAGCGCCTCTGCCTTCGGGATCATCTGCGCCACCGTGAGCGCCACGTCGCCGGTACCGGGCGGCATGTCCACGATGATGAAGTCCGGCTCGTCCCAGTACACGTCGCGCATGAGCTGGGTTAGGGCCTTGTTCACTATCGGGGCGCGCCAGATTATGGCCTGCCCCTCCTCGACGAAGTTGCCCATGGAGATGAACTTCAGCCCCGACTCGGACTCTATCGGGAAGATCACACCCTCAACCACGTTCGGCTTCTCGGTGGAGCCGAGCATCACCGGCACCGAGGAGCCGTGGACGTCGGCGTCCAGCACCTCCACCGAGTGACCGGCGCGGTCCAGCGCGGCGGCCAGGTTCACGGCGACAGTAGACTTGCCGACCCCGCCCTTACCGGAGACCACGGCGATGATCCTGGTCCCCGACTCATCCTTGAAGGCGGGAGCGAGTTCCGACGGGCCGCCATGCAGCGAGGTGAGGAGGTTCTGGCGGTCCTCGTCGGTCATCACACCGAAGTCCACCTCTACCTTCTCGACGCCGTGTATCTCCTTTAGACGGTCCTCGACGTCGGTGGTGATGCGGTGCTTCATCGGGCACCCGGCGGTGGTCAGCGCGACGCCGACGGTTACGGAGGAGCCCTCTATCTCGACGTTGCGGATCATGTTCAGCGAGATGAGGTCACGCCCGATCTCGGGGTCCCGCACGTCGCGCAGAGCCTCCCGGACACCAGCCTCCGAGAACCCGTCTACAGGCTCCTCCGGCTCGGGCGTGCGGTCTACGAGGTTGTCGGCGGTCTCGGAGGAAGCGTCGAACCCGGCCGCGGGCTCCGCGCCGGCATTCTCACCCCCAGTCTCCTTGTTACCGCCGCGTCTGCGAAACCAATCAACCACTGTTTAAAAACCTCCTCCGAGCCCCGCCCTACGACGGAGAATGGCGCGTCAAAATCCCACTCTTTGCACGCAGGATCTTACCATACGCCCCTCCGAGTCCCGGCCGGCTCAGAGGCGGCTAGCGGACCACCCGGAATCTCTTGGGCGCACTCCTATTGCCGAAGTGATCCCCGTCCTTGTAGCGGACTACGGACACGGCGTAGTTACCCGGTCTCGGCGGCTTGTACACGAAGCGGTACTTGGACCTGCTGTCTAGCCTATCCCACTGCCGGTCTATAAGCCTGCCGTTGCGCCGGACGACGAGCCGGACCTTACCGGCATGTTTGGGTATTACGCGGCCCACTACACCACGACGTCGTCCCAGCTTCACGTTTGACTCCTTGGCCCGGATCGTCACCTTTACCCGCACGTTCACGCGCTCGGGACCACTGACCGCGCGCTCAAGACTCTGGCCCTCACCAGAGAACCTTGCCCGGTAGTAGGTGTGCTTGCGAGGTCTTACCCCTCTGATGACGAATCTGCCTTTCGGGTTGGTGGTGGCCTCACCATCCCGGACGCGCCGGAAGCCCTTTGCGCCGAACGGACGCTGCAGAAGCTCCACCTTTCGGTTTGCCACCGGCTCTCCGCCGGAAGTCAACTTTCCGCCGAATCCCGCTTTACCCGGGAACTCCAGCACCCTGCGCCCGGCGCGGAGCGTCAGATCGGTACCGCCGAGCATGCGGGCGGCGTTTAGCCGGTCACCCGTAACCGTCTTGCCATTGAGGTCGGAGGCCCTGTCCGCGTTTCGGAGGATTCTACGCTTTAGCTCGGCGGCGCCCGCGCCGGGGTTCTGGCTTTCGAGCAGGGCCGCAGCCCCGGCTACGTGGGGGCTCGCCATCGAGGTACCGCTCTTGTAGCCGTATCCGTTTCCGGGCACCGTGCTGAGTATTCCTACTCCTGGAGCGCCGAGGTCCACCGTGTCCGAGCCGAAGTTGGAGAACCTTGCGAGACGATCCGAGCTGTCGGTGGCGGCTACGGATATTATGTTGTTGTTATCGTAGGAGGCTGGGTAGAAGGGGTCCTGGTCGTTGTCGTCTCCCACGCCGTCCGAGCCGCCGTTTCCGGCCGCCGCGACGAGCAGGTGCCCCTGATTCCCGGCCCGGGTGATCGCGTCTTTCAGTGCCCGGGAGCGGCCACCGCCGCCCCAGCTGTTGTTGCTGATGTTGGCGCCGTTATCCACCGCGTAGTCTATGGCCTTGATCGCGTCGGAGGTATACCCGGTCCGCGGGCCTATAAACTTTAGTGGCATGATGTGGCCATCCCAGTTGACGCCGGTTACGCCCCGGCCGTTGTCTCCCTGGGCCGCAATGGTCCCCGAGACGTGGGTGCCGTGGTCGTCCACGCTCCCGGAGTCGTACACGGTCTTGTCGTCGTTGAAAAAGTCCCAGCCGTTGCGGTCGTCCACGTAGCCGTTGTTGTCGTCGTCCTTGCCGTTGTCCGGGATCTCATCCTGGTTGACCCAGACGTTGCCCCGGAGGTCCGGGTGGTCTATATCCGTCCCGGTATCTATTACCGCGGTTACGGTTCTCTGGCTCCCGGTGCCGACATCCCACGCCTCGGGGGCATCTATATCTGAATCCTGAGTACCGCCGGTCTGGCCGGTGTTGTTGAGGCCGTAGAGGTCGTCGTACCTCGGGTCATCCGGCTCGGTGGCGCTCGGAAAGAGCTTGAAGTTGGGCTCCGCGTACTCTATCCCGGGGGCGTTCTCGTAGGCGTTGACCGCCGCCTGCACGGGAAGATCTCGCGGAAGCTCCACCACGGTTATATCAGCCTCTGGGAGGCGCTCTTCTACCTCGGCGTTGTTTGCGCGGTTGACCTGCCCTAGCCGGCGGCCGGGGGCATCGTCTTCGGGCTTCACCAGTATCTCGTCCTTTGCAAACCCCGGCTCCGTGGGAGCTTTGGCGACGGGCCCTTCCCGGGGTTCGGGCTGTGCCCGAGCCTTGTCGCCGGCTACGGCCACCAGGAGCCCCGAGGCCAGCATCAAGGACATTAAAAGCGTTACGTAAAAATTCCGCACCTTGTCTCCTTCTAACGAAGAAGCCAGATGCCCCTCCGCTGTTCGATGGCCCGGCTGCCTGCGTGAGGCCCGTCGCTTTGCGCACCCGCCTCGCGACGGGATCGCCTTTTCGCAGCGTTAACATTGCTTTCATTACGAGAAACTTATCGGATAGAGAGCTTTATAGCTTTAGAACGACGCCGCGTAAGTAATCTGGCTTACCAATCTTGTACAGCCCCCGATGACGGTGCGGCGGGGCTAGGGCCTGTACTCGCCGAACACCGCGCGCAGAGTGTCCGACACTTCCCCGACCGTTGCGAATTCGGAGAGGGCCTCTTTCATCGGGTACAGGAGATTCTCGTCCCCGGTCTCCGCAGCAGCTTTGAGTCGAGACAGCGCCTTCTCCACGGCGGAATTATCCCGGGTCTCGCGCAGCTCGGCCAGGCGCTGTACCTGGCGCTCGCGGATGGATTCGTCAACGGTGTGCAGGTCCATCTCCTCGGCGTCCTCGCCGCCGCCGGTGTAGCGGTTGACGCCGACTATGATCCGCTCCTCCCGCTCGACCTCACGCTGGTAGCGGAATGCTGCTTCCTCGATCTCGCGCTGCATGAAACGGTTCTCCACCGCCTCGACCGAGCCGCCCATCTCGTCGATCTGCTCGATGTAGCGCCAGGCCTCCTCCTCGACGGCATCGGTCAGTGACTCGACGTAGTAAGAGCCGGCGAGGGGGTCGGCGGTGTCGGTCAGGCTGGCCTCGCTGGCCAGGATCTGCTGCGTGCGCAGCGCGATCCGGGCGCTATGCTCGGTGGGGAGTGCGAGCGCCTCGTCGAAGGCGTTGGTGTGCAGGCTCTGGGTTCCACCAAGCACGGCGGAGAGGGCCTGTACCGTGGTGCGGGCGATGTTGTTTTCGGCCTGCTGTGCCGTGAGCGAGGAGCCGGCGGTCTGGGTGTGGAAGCGGAGCTTGAGGCTCCGTTCATCTTCGGCCCCGAAGCGGTCCTTCATTATCTTCGCCCACATCCTCCTCGCGGCGCGGTACTTGGCGGCCTCCTGGAAGAGGTCGTTGTGGGCGTTGAAGAAGAACGACAGGCGCGGGGCGAACTCATCCACGGCAAGCCCGGCTTCCACCGCGGCCTCGACGTAGGCTATGGCGTTTGCGAGGGTGAAGGCGAGCTCCTGCACCGCCGTCGAGCCCGCCTCACGGATGTGATAGCCGCTTATGGAGATCGTGTTCCACCGCGGCGACTCGGCGGCGCAGTAGGCGAACATGTCCGTGGTGAGGCGCATCGAGGGCGCGGGCGGGTAGATGTAGGTGCCGCGGGCCAGGTACTCCTTGAGGATGTCGTTCTGGGTGGTGCCCGACACGTCGGCCGCAGTGGCGCCCTGCTCCTCGGCCACCAGGGTGTAGAGCAGCAGGAGCGTGGAGGCGGTGGCGTTTATGGTCATGGAGGTAGAGACGTCTTTCAAGGGGATGCCGTCGAGGAGGTCGCGCATGTCGAGCAGTGAGTCTATTGCGACGCCGACCTTGCCGACCTCGCCGACGGTCAGGGAGTGGTCGGAGTCCCGGCCCATCTGGGTTGGTAGATCGAAGGCCACCGAAAGCCCGGTCTGACCCTGCTCTATGAGGTACTTGAACCGCTCGTTGGTCTCTTTGGCCGAGCCGAACCCGGCGTACTGGCGCATGGTCCAGGGTCGGCCCCGGTACATAGAGGGATACGGACCCCGGGTGTAGGGGTACTCGCCAGGATCTCCGAGACGCTCGTCGTAGTCGAGGTCGGAGACGTGCTCCGGGCGGTAGAGGGGATCCACCTCGACACCGGACTCCTTGTAGCGCCTGTCCTCCGCTCCGGCCTTGCCGCTACCGGTCTTACCGCCACCAGACTTCCTATCGGCCACGTTATTCTTCTCCCTCTTGGGGGTTGGTCGCGGGATGCTCGCAGAGCTCGGTCAGGACGCCGAAGGCTCCTCTGGGGTGGATAAACGCCATACGGACCCCTCCGGCTCCTATCCGGGGCTCCTCGTCTATGAGGTCCACTCCCTCAAGGGTGAGATCCTCTAGCACGCGAGACAGGTCTTCCACCTCGAAAGCCACGTGGTGGAACCCTTCTCCGTTCTTGTCGAGGAACTTGCCAACCGGCGTATCCGGGCCGGTGGGCTCCAGGAGCTCTATCCGGGACTCGCCGACGCCGAACATCACGGTACGGATGCCCTGATCGGAGACCTCTTCGGGCTCGCTTGCCTTTGCGCCGAAGTGCTCCTGGTAGAAGTCCGCGGCGTCTTCGAGGCTCCGGACCGCGTAACCCAGATGGTGAATCTTTTGCAACAATCCCAAAACCCCCAGACTTTCCAGAGCCTTTTCAGGGCCTCTTCTTCGGCCCGCGGTTGCTAGAAGCCGCTCTGCTCGGTGACCTCGGCCCACTCGGAGCGGCCGGAGGCCATGTCAAGGATCTCGGCCATCTGCAGCGCGTCGTCCCCGCTAAACCCTCGTCGGCCGCCTTCGGGCAGGAAGACGTACTCGCGGCCGTCCGAGTAGCGCAACACTATGCGTTTGACCCCGGCTCCCTGGGGAGGTGGACCGCCCTCTGTCAGCCTGCGGCTACGCTCTATGCCGTGCATCCGCTACCCCCTTTTTCTCGTCTTACTCTTCTGCTGGCCGCGTCTACTCGCTGCTCAACCGGTACACTATGGTTTCGAGGTAGGCGGAGGCCTGCTGCAGCTCGTAGGAGCCGAACTCCCGGCGCAGCCGGGGCCTGAATATATCCTCGTCCCCGGTGTCGTACTCTATGCAGAGTTCTCGTATTCCGTGGGGGTCCAGATTCTCCCCCATATCCAGCGGCGTCCCCTGCCAGTTCCGGGATTCCTCTGTCAAAGGTTCCTCTGTCAAAGCCTTACTTCCTCTCTTTCGAACGGCCCGCTAACGGTACACACCATGCCCGCCGGGCCTCTACAAGTCCCGGGGCGACTAATCTCCACGGACCACCAGCACCGGGCAGAAGGCTTCGCGCACGACGTACGTGGAGACGCTGCCCCGAAGGGCGTACTGCAGAGGCCCGAGCCCCCTGCTCCCCACCACCACCATTCCGACGCCCTCATCCCGGGTAAGTTTTACTATCTCCCGGGCCGGGTTCTTGCCGGGTACCACGCTGGACCGCCCGACGCTGCCCCCGGCAGAGTCTATGGTCTGGCTTTTCTCCTGTAGAAGATCCTGGGCCTTCTTCCCGACATCCGCGTCGGAGCCCTGACTCCTGGGAGTGGAGGTCTCGGTTATCTCCTCTCCGACGTAGATCAGGTGTATCTCGGCCCCCGTCTTCTCCGACAACTCCGCCGCGGCGAGGACCGCGGACTCCGAGCTGCGGTTACCGTCCGTCGCCACCAGTATCATGCCCGGGAATATCGTCACGTTTGCGGCTCCCTTCGACTCGTCGCCCTCCGCCCGGTCTTTTCCGGCCTCTAGACCGGCCCCGCTATGTTACTAAATTACTAACAAGAGCTTATAAGGAGCTTACGCAGAGCCTCCAGAGGATTCTAAAGCCTCTAAAAGGGCCAGAGCGGGGCCGCCGCTACCAGAACTGGGGCGAACAACAGGGCCGGTAGCATGTTGGCCACCCGGACCTCGCGCAGCTCCAGGAGCCCGAGCCCGAGGCCGAAGATGAGGACGCCGCCGGTGGCGGTGGTGGCCGAGATCATGGCCCCGGTAACCGCCCCTTCGAGCAGCCCGGCGCCGAGCGTGATCGAGCCTTGCACCACGAGCACCGTGCCCGCCGACAGCAACACCCCCCATCCGAGCACCGCCGCAAAGGAGAGCGCCGCGATGCCGTCGAGGGTACTCTTGAGGGCGAGCAGGCTGAAATCTCCCGTTATCCCGGCCTCGATGGAACCGAGCACGGTGAGCGGCCCGACACAGAAGAGCAGGCTCGTGGTCACGAACGCCCGGCTGACCGGGCTTCCGCCCCCGGACAGCCGCCGCTCCAGATAATCCCCGAACCGTTTGAGGCCCCGGTCTATCCCGATAGCCTCGCCCACGATGAGCCCGGCGACCACGCTAACCAGCGGCACTAGAGGGTTATCGTGCTCCAGAAAGTTGGAGACCCCGACCAGCAGCGTAACGATGCCGATGGCGTGCAGCGCGGTTTGCCGCATACCCTCCGGCAGGCGCGCACCCGCCAGAGTCCCGAGTCCGCCGCACACGAGGACGGTCGCCACGTTCAGCACGGTCCCCGTCAAGGCCACTGGAGCCCGGAGAGTACATAGGGTAGCCCGTGGGGTAACTCGGAGCGACGCATCGCGGGCAGTATAACGGCGCAAGCTCCGCCTACACCTCTGTACCGCACCTCTGTATAATCATCCACCGGCATGGACGGTCCCTCTGGACCTCTGGAGGCTCTGTCGGGACTGTTAGAAGACTAGATACGCGGGGAGCTGGTAAGTTGGATCTCTACGAACATCAGGGTAAAGAGCTCCTGAGGAGCTTCGGGCTGAAGACGCTCGACGGGATGGTGGCAACCACGCCCGCCGAGGCGAAGGAGGCGGCACAGAATATAGGCGGCACCGTCGCGGTCAAGGCCCAGGTACTCGTCGGCGGGCGGGGCAAGGCTGGCGGTATAAAGGTGGTGGATAGCCCCGAGGAGGCCGAGAAGGCCGCAGAGCAGATTCTCGGTATGGACATCAAGGGCCACACCGTAAACAAGGTGCTCGTCGAGGGCGGCGCGGACATCGAGAGCGAGATGTACCTCTCCATAATGGTGGACCGCTCCGAGAAGAAGCCCCTGATCCTGTTCTCCACCGAGGGTGGCGTGGAGATCGAGGAGGTCGCCGACCGTAACCCCGAGGCGATAGTGCGCCAGCACGTGGACCCGCTCGTGGGCCTCGTGCCCTACGAGCAGCGGGAGGTAGTCTTCTCCAGCGGCCTCTCGGGCGACACCGCAAAGGGCGTTAGCAAGGTCATCTCCGACCTGTACCGGGCCTTCCAGGAGTCGGACGCGAGCCTCGTCGAGATCAACCCGCTCGTCACCACCAAGTCTGGCGAGATGCTCACCCTGGACTCCAAGGTGACCATAGACAACTCCAGCCTCTTCCGGCATCAGGACCTGGTATCCGAGGAGGACACGCGCTCGGCCGATCCAGGCGAGCAGCGGGCCCAGGAGGTCGGCCTGCAATACGTCAAGCTCGAAGGCGACGTCGGTATCCTCGGCAACGGGGCCGGGCTCGTTATGTCAACTCTGGACGTGGTGGCGCAGGCCGGCGGCGAGCCGGCGAACTTCTGCGACGTCGGCGGCGGCGCGGACGCGGAGAAGATCTCCGAGGCCCTCGACATCGTGACCTCGAACACCGCGGTCAAGAGCGTCCTGTTCAACATCTTCGGCGGCATCACCCGCGGCGACGAGGTCGCCCGCGGCCTCTTGACGGCGCTTGAGCGGTCGAACCTGGACCTGCCGATAGTCGTGCGCCTGGACGGGACGAACGCCAAAGAGGGCCGTGACATCCTGGCGGAGAACACCCCGCAGAACGTCTACACCGAGACGACGATGCTCGACGCGGCCCGGCGGGCCGTCGAGCTGGCGCACGGTTAACGGAACGCGTTAACAGAAACTAGATAAAGCCAGAGAAGGCCAGAGGAGGCAGAGTTGCCGATACTCGTAGACGAGAACACGCGCCTGGTGGTTCAGGGCATCACCGGCCGGGAGGGCGCGTTCCACACCGGCCGTATGGTCGAGGGCGGCACCCAGGTCGTCGCCGGGGTAACGCCGGGCAAGGGCGGCCAGGAGTCGCAGGGCGTACCGATCTTCAACACCGTGAGCGAGGCCGCCCGCGAGACCGGGGCCAACGCCAGCGTCATCTTCGTGCCGCCCGCCTTCTCGGGGGATGCGATCTTCGAGGCGCTAGACGCCGGGATACAGACGGTCTGCTGTATCACCGAGGGCGTGCCCGTACAGGATATGCTCCGCGTCTCCGGCTACATCGCGAGCAAGGACGCCACGCTTATCGGGCCAAACTGTCCGGGTGTGATCTCCCCGGAGCAGTCAAACGTCTCCATCATGCCCCAGGACATCTTCAAGCAGGGCAACGTCGGCGTCGTGAGCCGCAGCGGAACGCTTACCTACCAGGTGGTCAATGAGCTGACACAACGCGACATTGGCCAGTCCACGGCGGTCGGCATCGGCGGCGACCCGATCATCGGGACGAACTTCGTCGAGATTCTGGAGAAGTTCGAGGCCGACCCGCAGACCGAGTGCGTGGTCATGATCGGCGAGATCGGGGGCAACGCCGAGCAGCTCGCCGCCGAGTACATCCAGTCGGAGATGAAGACCCCGGTGGTCGCCTACATCGCGGGCTTCACCGCCCCCGAGGGCAAGACGATGGGCCACGCCGGGGCGATAGTCTCCGGCGGCGACTCCACCGCCGAGGCAAAGAGCGAGGCGCTGAGGCGCTCCGGCATCCAGGCCGCCGAGAATCCCTCCGAGGTTGCGGAGCTGGTCGCCGACGCCCTCGGAGTCTCCTCGGCCACGTAGCTCACCAAGCTCATCTAGAGCGAGGCGGGTTTTGTATAGAAAGAGGGCGCGTGTACCGGGCGCGCCCTCTTTCGGCTTTTCGCTGTTCCTCGTTGATGCTCACTGTTCCTCGTTGATCGCCCGGGAGAGGCGTATACTATCGGCCTTGTGAGCTTCGTGGACTATACAGCCGCTTCTCTCGGGTATTTCGGGGAATAGTACGCCGTGCGCGTCTTTATAGTCGGGGCGGGAGAGGTCGGGTTCAGCACGGCCCACATGCTCTCCCGCGAGGGGCATCAGATCACGATGATCGAGGAGAGCCAGAGCCTCGTGGAGCGGGTCGGGGACCAGCTAGACGCGCTGGTGATCCAGGGCAACGGCGCGAGCCCGAAGATACTCCGGGAGAATGGCGCGAGCAGGGCGGATCTCCTCATAGCCGTCACCGACTCAGACGAGGTGAACATCACCGCCTGCGTGGTCGCCAAGACCCAGGGCGTGGAGCGCACCGTCGCCCGGATAAGAAACAACGACTACTACGATACCAGGGACCCGTTCGCCACGGACATACTGGGGATAGACTTCGTCATCCACCCCGAACGCGCCGCCGCCGAGGAGATCCGGGAGGCCCTCCGGGTGCCGGGCTCGGTCAACGTCGAGACCTTCGCCGGGCGGAGTATCGAGGTGGCGGAGGTCGCGATCAAGAGCGACTCACCGGTCGTGGGGCGGGCGATCCGGGAGGTAAAGTTTCCGCAGCGGAGCCTGATCGTGGGCGTCGTGCGCAAGGGCGACGCCATCGTGCCGAAGGGCGACACCGTGCTACAGGAGGAGGATCACATCTTCCTCATCAGCGAGCGGCGTCACATCCACAAGGTCGTGGCGGCGGTGACGAAGAACACGCGCAAGATAGACGAGGTGATGATCTTCGGTGGCGGCCGCATCGGGCTGCGTCTGGCGCTGGCGCTGGAGAGCGACGGCGTCTCCGTAAAGGTCATAGAGAAGGACGCCGAGCGCGCCCGGTACGTCGCGACCCGCTTGCGAAAGGGCCTGGTACTGCACGACGAGGGCGTCTCGCGCGACTTCCTCTTACAGGAAGGCGTGAACCAGACGGACGCCTTCGTGGCCGCGACCGGCGACGACCGGGCGAACCTGCTAGCGAGCCTGTACGCCCGCCAGCTCGGGGCGCGCACCACCGTCTCCATAAACAGCCGCGCCGAGTTCTCGCCGCTCTCGGAGGCGCTCGGGGTGGACGTGCCCATCGCCCCGAGGCTCCTGACGGCGGGCGCTATTCTGCGCTTCGTGCGCGAGGGCGACGTGGTCGCGGTAACGCTGCTGGAGACCGGGGCCGAGATGATCGAGCTCAGGGTCCCGGACAGGTGCCGGGTAGCGGGCCGGCAGCTCGCCCAGATCCGCTTCCCTCCAGGCGTGATAGCGGGCGCGATTCTCCGCAACGGCGAGGTGATAATTCCGGGCGGCGAGGACGTGCTGATGCCGGGCGACGACGTGGTGGTCTTTACCGTAGAAGCCGCGGTGGACGAGGTAGAGAGGCTCTTTTCCCCTTCGTAGGGGGAGCCCATGCATCCCCGCCTCATAGCCAGCGCCGTGGGGATAGTCGTCGCGTCCGGCGGGACCGTGATGCTGGTGCCCGCCCTCTACGCCCTGCTCACGGGCGGCTCCGTACTGATCCTGCTGGTCCCCGCCCTGGCGGCGGTCACGATAGGGATCGCCACCTTCGCCGTCCTCCGGCCCCGGTCGCGGGCAATGTACACCTCGATCCGGGACGTGTTCCTGATCGTGGTCCTGAGCTGGTTCGGGGTGGCGATGGTCGGGACACTGCCTTACATCCTGTCCGGGACCCTGAGCCCGGTCGAGGCCTACTTCGAAGCCATGGCGGGCTTCACGACCACCGGGGCCTCGAATCTCGTTCAGATCGAGGAGGTCGAGCCCGCGCTGCTCCTGTGGCGGAGCCTCACCCAGTGGACCGGCGGCATCGGTATCGTCTTGCTGTTCGTCGCGGTCGGGCCGCTCGTGGGCTTCGGGTCGAGCCAACTCTACTCCGCGGAGATGCCGGACCCGGTCGGGGAGCGGATCACCCCGCGGATTCGGGACACCGCAAAGGGTCTGGCCTACATATATCTGGTCCTGACCGCGGGCGGGGTCGCCGCGCTCTGGGTAGCGGGTATGGGGCTCTTCGACGCCCTGAATCATTCCCTCACGACCGTCGCGACGGGAGGCTACTCCACCCGCTCGGAGGGCATAGGAGCATTCGACTCCGTGCTCGTCGAGCTCGCGATAACGGGCGGCATGCTGCTCTCGGGTTCGAGCTTCGTGGTCTACTTTCTGGCCGCGCAGGGCCGGCTGCGGCGGGTGGCGGGAAACCGGGAGATAATCGCCTACTTCACGTTCTTCGTCGTGGGCGCGGTGGTGGTGGGCACCGGGCTCCTGACCAACAACGAGCGCGACACCTTCGGCGCGGCGGCGCTCGACGCAGTCTTCCACAGCGCAAGCCTGCTAACGGGCACGGGGTACGCAACCGCCGACTGGGGTAGCTGGGACCCGCTCTCGGCGAGCGTGCTGATGGTCCTGATGGCCATAGGAGGCTGCGCCGGCTCGACGAGCGGCGGGATCAAGGTGGTGCGCGTAATCCTGCTGGCCCGGCACGCCGCCCAGGAGGTGTTCCGCATCATCCACCCCCGGGCCGTTACCCCGCTGCGCCTCGGCCAGCAGGTGATCCCGGAGCGGCTACGCACGGCGTTCCTCGGGTTCTTCTTCCTGTACGCCCTGACCCTGGTGATCGGCACGATCCTGATCTCACCCTACGTGCCCACGTCCGGGCAGGCATTCGGGGCGGTCTTCGCGTGCCTGAACATCACCGGCACGGCGCTCGGACCCGTCGGGGACACCGCGTTCTACGTCGGGCTCCCGGCGGTCGCGAAGGTCGAGCTGACCATCTTCATGCTGCTCGGCAGGCTGGAGCTCTTCACCTTGCTCGTCGTGCTTACCCCGGCCTTCTGGCGGCGCTAGATTTCCGGGCTCAGACGAAAGCCGTACCGCCGCTGCGACGGGGGTCGGCGGCGGCCTCGATCTCGCCCTCGGGGGTAAGCCGCACGGCGTTCACGCCGCCGAAGTACATGTCGGGGCCGTCGTAGGACAGGATACGGTCGTACCCGGCGGTCGCGGAGGCTGCGCGGGAGCCGGCCTCGTACGCGAGGAGGCTACCCTCCGGCAGATCCTCGGCGTGAAAGCGTGGCGCCCGCACAGCCTCGGCCAGCGGCAAATCGTGATCCAGGACTCCGACCAGCGTCTGGAGTATGGCGGTGGGGATACGCGATGCGCCGGGTGAGCCGAGGGCGACGATGCCGCCCGCCTCCGAGGAAACGACGGTCGGGCTCATGCTGGATATAAGCCTCTCGCCCGGCGAAAGTGCGTGGAAGCCGCGCGGGTTCAGCTCCGGCTCTCCGAGCGTGTTGCCCATCGGGATGCCGGTTCCGGGCACCACTAGCCCCGAGCCATAGCCCATGCTCTGGGTTATGGAGACGGCGAGGCCGCTCTCGTCAACGCAGGAGAGGTGCGTGGTGTGCGGCGAGCCGAAGCCCTCCGATATCTTTCGGCGCTGGGCCTCGGCGTATTCCTCGCCGGTCAGCCGCCCGGCGACGCGGAGGTTCTCCGCGCCGTCGGTGTACGCCGTGGCCCGATCCGCGAGGGCGAGCCGCATGGCCCCGGCCACGAGCGCGGCGTAGTCCTCGTCGGGGAGGGTGGAGATCTCCTGCCCCGAGAGCACCCGCAGCATCTGGGCCAGCGTCGGCCCTCCGGCGGACGGCGGTCCGTTGGTGTGGATCTCACCGCGCCCGTACCCGACGGTCAGGGGCTCGCGGACGACGGCCTCGTACTCTTCGAGATCCCTCTGGGTGATGATGCCGCCCATCCCGAGGACGTACTCCGACACGCGCCGCCCGAGCTCGCCCCGGTACAGGTAGTCCGCCCCCCTCTCGCCCACCGCTTCGAGCGTCCGGGCGAGCTCCGGGAAGCGCACCTCCTCGCCCTCACGGTACACCCGCTCGCCGCCGTCACTACCGGAATCCCGGGTGTAGAAGGTCCTGCGGGTCTCATCCGTAAGCCGCAGCACCTCCTCGGCAACCACGAGCCACAGGGCGCTCGTCCTGCACAGGTAGAACCCCTCACGGGCGAGCCGGGTCGCGGGCGCGAGCGTCTCCCTCAGAGTGAGCCTGCCGTGGCGCCGTAGCAGCGTCTCCCAGCCCCGCAGGGCCCCCGGCACGGCGCAGGAGGCGGCGCCGACGGTGGATCTTATCCCGGCGCCGTACTTCAGGATCTTTGTCTCCGCCCAGCCGCCCGAACCGAACCTCTCCTGCGGCAGCCCCTTGCCGGGCATCGCGTCGTAGTAGTCTACGAGCTCCGCTCTTTTCCCAACGCCGCCCGGCGGGCGGACCAACGCGAACCCGCCGCCGCCGATGGAGCTCATCAGGGGCTCGGTCACGCCTACGGCGGCTGCGGCGGCAACGGCGGCGTCGGCTGCGTTGCCCCCGGCGTGGTAGATCTCGGTGGCTGCCCCGGCGGCGTACGGGGTGCCCGCCGCGGCGGCGAAGCGTGTTGCGCCCACTGTCTCGTTGTCTTCCATAGTTGGCTATCATACCCACAGCCGGAGGCACACGCCCGGCGTTTAACCGAGAAGGAGCCAGATTGCCGACAGAGGATGCCGGACAGACGCCGCGACCGCGCTTCAACACCGCCTCCGACGAGGAGATAATGGAGGGTAACGTCGCGGACGTGTACTTTCACCGCACGATGGAGGTGCTCGGGTCCCGGGGACTTGCGGACGTGGAGACCCACGCCGAGGTAAGCCTCAAGACCAGCGACCCCGACGCCTGGTTCGTGCTCGCCGGCCTCGACGAGGTGGCGCGGCTTTTCGAGGATGAGGACGAGGTGGAAGTCCGGGCCGCGCCGGAGGGCACCGTCTGCCGGCCCTACGAGCCCGTCCTGACCCTCTCCGGTCCCTACGGAGCCTTCGCCGAGCACGAGACGGCGATCCTGGGCTTTCTGTGCCAGGCCTCGGGGGTGGCGACCGGCGCGGCCCGCTGCAAGCTCGCCGCCGGAGACCGCCCGGTGACCTCCTTCGGGGCGCGCCGGATGCACCCCGCGATCACGCCCATGATCGAGCGCGCCGCCTATCTCGGCGGCTGCGACGGGGTGGCCGTGGACCTCGCCGCCAGACGTCTGGGCATCCCCGCGACCGGCACCGTACCGCACGCGCTCGCCCTCGTCCTGGGCTCGACCGCCGAGGCCGCCCGGGCCTTCGACGAGGCGATACACGCCTCCGTGGCGCGCACCATCCTCATAGACACCTACGACGACGAGAAGTTCGGCGCGCTGATAGCCGCCGACGCCATACCGGACTCCATCTCCGCCGTGCGCCTGGACACGCCGGGCAACCGCCGGGGAGACTTCCGGGACCTGATGCAGGAGGTGCGCTGGGAGCTCGACCGCCACGGCTACGGCCACGTCGGCATGTTCGCCTCCGGCGGCATCGGCGTGGACGACATCCTCCACCTGAATCCGATCTGCGACGCCTACGGGGTCGGCGGCGCGATAGCCTCCGCGCCGATGGTCGACTACTCCCTGGACATCGTCGAGGTCGCCGGCGAGGATCGCTCCAAGCGCGGCAAGCGCGGCGGCCGCAAGCGGCTACTAAACATGCCGGACGGCTCCCGCAGAACGGTGCCCGCGGCCACGGACGTCCCGGAGGCCGCCACGGACCTGCTAACCCCGCTCGGAGAGCTGTACCCGAGCCGGGAGACCTCGGTGGAAACACAGCGCGACAGGGTGCTCTCCCAGCTCGCCACGGGCGAGTACACCCTGTAAGCGGAGATCACAGTGGGCCTTGTGCCGTTCTCCGGCCGAGCCGAGGATCACGCGCCGCCAGTGTGGATCACGAGATAGTACCCACACTCTCCTTCGCCCGCGTTATCGAAGCGGTGCGGCACGTCGGCCTCGAAGTAGACCGCGTCTCCCGCTTCGAGCACGTGCTCCTCGCCGCCGAGCACCGCCCTCAACCGTCCCCGCTCGACCACGACGTGCTCCTCGACCCCTTTGCGGTGCGGCGGGAACTCACCGGAGGTCGAGCCCACCGGTATCACGTTGTACACGAGCTCTACGCCGCTCCCGGCGGTGCTCGGTGAGATCGCCTGCCGCTCGAACCCCGTCTGCGGGTCGCGCATTACCCGCCTCCCCCCACGTGGGATCACGACCACGGCCCCACGCTCTTCCGTCTCTATGAGCCGTGTCAGGGTAACGCCCAGCCCCTCGGCGACCCGGGCCGCCACCACGAGCGTCGGGTTCTTCTCGCCTCGCTCCAGCTTGGATAACATGGCCCGGCTTACCCCGGCCCTCTCCGCGAGCCCGTCCAGGGTAAGCCCGGCCTCCCGCCGCAGGGCCTTTACCCTCCCCCCGAGCCTCTCGGAGGACACGGCCTCCGCCGCCCCGCCGCTCACTGCACCGCTTGTAGTCTCTTCCTGCATTTGGTAGAAGTTATTCTATCATGGTAGATATTCTCCGGCTATCTGTTGCGGCCGCGCCTTTCGTGGTGGCGGGCGTCGTTCTCGTCGGGCTGCGGCGCTCGGCCACGCTCTCCGGCGTCGCGACGCTGGCGGCGGCGGTTCTGGCGGCGTTGGCCGGGGTGTATCTGTGGTCCGGGCCGGGGGGCGGCGAGTTCCTCCGGGCGATGGTCGGGGCTCTCGCCGACGGGGGGTACACGTCTATGCGGGTACTGTACGTGCTCTTTGGCGGGTTGCTGCTCTACAACCTGCTCCGCGCGGGCGGGGCCGTGGACGAGGTCTCGCGGTATCTGGGGAGGCTGGAGCCGGACGGGGTGCGGCTGGCGGTGCTGGTGGTGGTCGGGGTCGGGCCTTTTTTCGAGTCGGTCACCGGCTTCGGGGTCGCGGTGGTTATCAGCGCCCCGATACTGCTGGCGGCCGGGTTTTCGCCGTTGCGGGCGGCGGTGCTCGCGAGCTGGGGGCAGTGCGCCGTGCCCTGGGGCGCGCTCGGGGTGGGGACCGTGATCGGGGCGGATCTCGCGGGGATGACCTTCGGGGAGCTATCCGACGCGAGCGCGTTCCTGAGCCTGCCGCTGTTCGTGGTCTTCGCCGTCTCGGCGGCCCTGCTCGCGGGCGGTAAAGGCGGGCTGCGCCGGGCGTGGCCCGAGGCGGCGGTGCTCGGAGGCGTGGCGGGGGTCGCCACGCTGGTCAACAGCCTTTTTCTCGTGCCGGAGCTCTCCGGCGCGGCCGGGGGAATCTGCGCCGCCGCCTTGTTCGTGGCCCGGCGGCGGGCCAGGCTCACGGGCGTCGCGCCGCCGGTCCGGCCGCTCCTGCCCTACGCTCTGCTGGTCGCGCTGCTCGCGGCGGTTAGCGCCGGTCCCGCAGCAGGGTACCTGGAGCGGATGGGGCCCGTACTCGCCGGGCCCGGGACCCCGCTCATACTCTCCGGGGCGTTCGCCGCAATGCTGCTGGGTGTTGGCCCGGATCGGGCGCTACGGGCGCTGAGGGGCACCCTGGTGCAGTGGCTGCCGACGGCGGGAGCGGTGCTGACCTTCGTTCTGGCCGGTCAGGTGGTCGCCGCCTCCGGGGCGGCGGGAGTGCTGGCCTCGGGCGCGGCCTCGCTGGGCCCGTTGTATCCGCTCGCGGCCCCGGTGTTCGGGGCGCTCGGCGGGGCTTTAGCCGGATCGAACGCCGCCTCGAACGCGCTCTTCATGCCTCTGCAGGCGGAGTCGGCCCGCGCCCTCGGAGAGCCGGTCGGGCTCGTGGCCGCCGTGCAGAACGTCGCGGGGAGTCAGGCGAGCATGCTGGCGCCCCAGCGCGTCGTGCTGGCCGCCACGGCAACGGGACTGGTAGGTCGGGAGGGTGAGATCGTACGCTCCGCCCTGCCGCCGGTGACCGTCTGCGTCGGGATACTGGCTATTCTGGGGCTCGTGACGTAGCCGCGGGGTTAGGCCCCGCCGGGGTACGCCTCCGGGCGGCGGTTCAGGAGCGAGGGGAACTCGGTGCGGAAGCGCCGCAGGTATTCGATGTCGAGGTCCGCGAGGGCGTAGCCGTCGCGGTCCGGGCAGGTGGCGAGCACCGTACCCCAGGGGTCCACGATCATGGACCGCCCGTAGGTCCAGCGACCGTCGGCCTTCTGTCCCCACTGGGCCGGGGCGATCACGTACGCTTGGTTCTCGACGGCCCGGGCGCGGAGCAGTAGCTCCCAGTGGTCCTTGCCGGTCTGGAGGGTGAAAGCCGCCGGTACCGCCAGCGCCTCCGCCCCGTCCAGCGCGAGCGAGCGGTAAAGCTCCGGGAAGCGCACGTCGTAGCAGACGGAGAGCCCGAGCCTCGCGCCTCCGGCGTCCGCCGTCACCACCTCCGAGCCGGGGGCCATAGAGGCGCTTTCAAGATACTCCCGGTCCGGGGCCTTCACGTCAAAGAGGTGGACCTTGCGGTACACGGCGGTCAACGCGCCGGAAGGAGCGAAGAACGTGGAAGTGTTGTACATCTTCTCCGAGCCGCCGACGCTCTCCAGGATCGAGCCCCCGAGGAGGTACACGCCAAGCTCTCGGGCAAGACCGCCGAGGAAGTCGGTCGTGGGTCCGGGGACCGGCTCGGCGGCCTCCAGGTAGGCATTTTCGAGGCCGTGACAGCTCCACAACTCGGGGAGGGCGATGAGCCGCGCACCGGAGGCGGCGGCGGACCGGATCAGGGCCTCCGCGGTCGCCTTGTTCTCTTCCTTGTCCGGGGTGGACGACATCTGTATGGCCGCCGTCAGCATGTTGAGTCCCCTGTCTGTATCCGGCGTATCCGGCATCCAGCCTCCCTGGTGATCCACACTAAACCTTGTTACCTATAAACCTTGTTACCTACGGTAACCCACGGTATCAGACTCCGGCGCTTCTCTGGAAATTAAGCGCCGGTTAGGTAGTCGGCGTTACGCTGGCGTCGTAGGGTCCGGCTCGCCGAGCACGGAGACCTCATACCCCGCCTTGCTCCGATATTTGACCCTGTACATCGCGGCGTCGGCCTCACTCAACAGATTCTCCGGGAGATACTTCTGGGCGCGGCCTGGCGGGACCACGGCGACCCCGAGGCTGACCGTGATCGAGGCCCGCCCGGCATCCTCCCCGAGATCCAGCGGCCCCTGCAAAGCTCCGATAATCCTCTCCGATAGGGCCGCGCTCTCGGTCTCGCCGGTGTTTTCCAGCATCAGGACGAACTCGTCTCCGCCCAGCCGGCAGATGGTGTCTCCCGGCCTCAAACACTCGCTCAGGCGTCCGGCGACTGCCCTGAGAAGCCTGTCTCCGGCCTCGTGGCCGCTACTGTCGTTGATCTTCTTGAAGTCATCCAGGTCCATGAAGAGTACGGAGACGGGCTCCTCGCGACGGCTGGCGCGGGCCAGGGCATTATCCAGCCTGTCCATAAAGAGGCTCCGGTTGGGCAGCTCCGTCAGAGAGTCGTGAAAGGCCCGGTAAGAAAGCTCCTCTTCGAGCATCCGGCGTTCGGTCACGTCGTTCTGGATGCCGACGAAGTTCGTCAGGTTCCCCGCAGCGTCCCGGACGGGGGCGACGTAGAGCTCATTGTAGAAAAAGGTGCCGTCTTTTCTGTAGTTGCGAATGGTGCATGAGTACTCCCGGCCGGCGGCTATGGCCTCGGCCAGGGCGGCTAGCTCCGGCTGCTCCCGGTCTTCACTCTGAAAGATCCGGCAGTTGCGCCCGAGTATCTCCTCCGGCTCGTAGCCACTCAACCTCTGGAAGGCGGGGTTTACGTAGATTATCGGGTTGTCTTCCAGGCTGGGATCCGTGATCAGCACCCCGTTAGAGCTGGCCTCTAGCGCCCGATCCTTCATCCGGCTCTGGGCCTCGGCCAACCGGCGCTCGGTAACGTCGATGGCGATACAAACCGCCCCCTCGACCCTGCCGGACTCCCCGAGTAACGGGGAGTAGCGAGTCTCGAAGTAGGAGCCGTGGTGCTCGACGGTATCCGCGACCTCCTCGCCCGCCAGCACCCGCCGGTTGTTCTCCAGTATCCTGGGCTCGTCGCGGTGCAGCTCGAAGACCGAATGGCCCACGACCTCGTTCTGTCCGGCTCCGAGCGCCGCGAGCCCCTGACCCTCGGATAAGGTAAAAACACCCTCCGAGTCCAGGGCAAACAGGACCACGGGCGCCCCGCTGGCGACGACCCGCCGCAGTTGCTCGCTCTCGCGCAGGCTCCTCTCCGCCTCCCGGCGCTCTGTGATGTCCCGGGCGTGCACGATCACGCCCTCCACGCCGGGCTCGTCCAGCAGGTAGGTCCCGACGCCCTCTATCCAGCGATAAGACCCGTCGGCCCCCAGGAAACGATACTCCGTCGTATGCCCGAAGGGTCTGTCTGGCGGGTCGTCTGCCGGACCGTCCGGCGGTTCGCCAACCGCCTCGCCGGAGTCCAACCTGACGAGTGTCCGCCGGGTGTCTTCTACGACCCGGGGTAGGTCTTCGGGATGAATGTAGTCCAGGACGTTCATCCCGGCGGCGACGGACTCGGCCGGATCGTAGCCGTAGACCTCCTTGAAGGCCGGGTTCGCGTACAGCAACTTGCCCGTCGTGGAGACCAACTTGACTACCTCGAGAGAGCTTTCCACGATGGCCCGGAACCGCCGCTCGCTCTCGAAAAGGGCCCGGCGCGCCTCTAAGCGCCCGGTCACGTCCCGCGAGCTACACACTATCTCCGTCGCCCCGGACCCCGATATGGCGCTGGTGCAAACCGTCTCCAGCCAGCGCCAGGAGCCGTCCCGGCGCAGCCAGCGGAGCTCTAAAGGGAGACTCGCACCGGGCTCGCTCGTGGACTCGCGGAAAGCTCTCTCGCCCGCCGCCATGTCTTCAGGGTGGATAAAGTCCAGCACGCTCCAGCCGACCATCCCGTCGGCCGGGATACCGAGCACCCTCTCGGCTCCGGCGCTCTGGGCCACGACGATACCGCTGGCGTCAACGACCGTTACGAGGTCCCAGACCCCGCTCTCAAGCTCTCTACTCACGACGCCCGCCGGACTCTAGCCAGCCCAGAGGGCACGCCGCGGCACGCGTCGAGAGGCTTTTCACATTAATTCTGCGAGCTCTATAGAGCATAAAACCGGCGATCCTCCACGCAAAACGGTCATGCACGATGTCTTCCACCGTAATCGGGGACGTACACCTCGGGTGTGGTAGATATTACTGGAGCAATGAGACCGTCCCCGCTTGCTCCCCTAACGTACCCGCAACGTCTATACGTTACGCGGAATGCGGGGGATCAGTAACCTGATGAACGCCCTCGAACGTTTACGCCACCGTTTTGGTTACCGTCTTACGCTACTCCCCGGAGGTAGTTCCGGAGGGACGGTCGGGGAGGCGCATCCGGTACTCCAGCACGTCCCCGGGCTCCAGAGCGGGGAGCGCGAGATGGTGGCGGGCCGTCTGGAGCAGCGCCTCCAGGGGCATGAGCCCTATGAGCTCTGTAGACTCAACCCGCGCCCCGCGCTCGGCGGCGAGCTCCCGCACGCGCTCTACGGCGGTCGGGAGCGAGGTCTTGGAGAGGTCCACGAGGTTCATCGAGACCTGGGCCTTTCCGGCGACCGGGAGGCCGATCGCCTTGACCCCGAGCATCCCACCGTCGCGTTCGCGCAGGCGGGCCGCAATGTCCCGCGCCACCCCCACGTCGGCGGTGTCGAGAAAAGCGTTGTAGGCGACGAGAAACGGCCTGGCCCCGACGACGACGGCGCCGAGCGCGGGATTCAGTTCGGCAGGGCCGTAGTCCGGCCTCCAGCCCTCTTCCCCGGCACGGGCCGCGAGACCCTCGTAGCCACCGCGCCGGATCTCGGCCAGGTTACGACGGTGCGGGGCGGTGGCGGCCGACTCGTACAGGTACACGCCGAAGCCGAGCCCGCCGATCCTCTCCCCGGCCCGTCTGGCGAGCCGGGCCGCATCCTCCAGCGTCGCGCCTTCGAGCGGCACGAAGGGCAGCACGTCCAGCGAGCCGACCCGAGGGTGCTCGCCGGTCTGGGTGGAGAGGTCTATCTCTTCGGCGCAGGCCCGGGCAAGCGCGGTGGCGGCCTCCAGGAGCGGCTCCTCTTCCCCGGCCAGGGTGAGCACGCTCCGGTTGTGGTCCGCGTCGCTCGTGAGCCCGAGCACGCGCACTCCGGGCACGGCGCGCACCCTTCCGGCGATGCGCTCCACCTTTGCAGGGTCCCGGCCCTCGCTAAAGTTCGGGACCGCCTCGAACAGGCGCGGCTGCCCTTCCGCCATCAGCTACCTCCGCCTTTTACCCGAGCGCCCGGTCGAGCTTGGTGGCGGCGCTTATGAGACCGAGGTGGGTAAAGGCCTGGGGGAAGTTGCCCAGGGCCTCGCCGGAGCTGCCGACCTCCTCCGCGTAGAGCCCGAGGTGGTTGGAGTAGGAGAACATCTTCTCCAGGGCGAGCCGGGCCTCCTCGAGCCTGCCGGCCTGGGTGAGACACTCGACCAGCCAGAACGAGCACAGGCTGAAGCTGCCCTCCTCGCCCTCCAGGCCGTCCGGAGCCGAGTCACCCACCTCGTAGCGATCGACGAGGCTGTCGTGGGCGAGCTCTTCCTGGATGCGGTCCAGGGTCGAGAGCCAGCGCGGGTCGGTCGGGCCGACGAACTTCACGAGCGGCATCAGGAGCAGTGAGGCGTCCAGGGCGTCGGTGTCGTAGTGCTGGACGAAGCTCTCCCGCTCCGAGCTATAGCCTTCCGCCATGATCTGCTCGTAGATCCTGTCCCGCTCCGTTAGCCAGTTTCCCTCTCCGGCCGGGAGCCCGCGCTGGCGCGCGATACGCCCGGCCCTCTCCAGGGCGACCCAGCTCATGAGCTTCGAGGAGACGAAGTGCTGGCGGCCGCCCCGGACCTCCCACATCCCCTCGTCCGGCTGGTCCCAGTTCTCCGAAAGCCAGTCCAGCAGCCGACGCAGCCGCTGCCACAGGTCGTAGTCCAGGGGCGCGCCGTGCTTGTTGTACAGATACGCCGCGTCCAGGACCGCGCCGTAGATGTCGAGCTGGAGCTGACCGTGGGCGTCGTTGCCGACCCGCACGGGCCTGGACTCCCGGTATCCCTTGAGGTGCGTTAGCTCCTCTTCGGGTATCTGGGAGCGGCCGTCTATGCCGTATAGCGGCTGCAGGAGCCCCTCCGCGGAGCCGTCGCCGCAGCGGTCGCGGAGGTAGTTCATGAAGCTCCCGGCCTCCTCGTTGAATCCGAGCGCGATCAGGGCGTACAACGCGAATCCCGCGTCGCGGAGCCAGGCGTAGCGGTAGTCCCAGTTGCGCTCGCCTCCGAGGCTCTCTGGTAGGCCCATCGTGGGCGCGGCAACCAGGGCGCCGGTCGGCGCGTAGACCATGAGCTTCAGCATGAGGGCGGAACGGTATATCTCCTCGCGCCAGCGACCGTGGTAGGTGCACTTGGAGATCCAACCTCGCCAGTAGTCGAGCGTATCCTGCAGTAGCTCCTCAAAGCTTTGCTCCAAAAGCGCGGCTTCCGGCCCCTCACCGTCCTCTAGCTCTGAAAGAACGAAGGTCGCGCTCTCGTCGCTTTTCAGGGAGAACCGGGCCCGGGCGCTGCCTCCTGTATCGCCACCTCCGCCTTCCGAGAGGGGTACGTCGGCAGAGAGCCCGAGGCGCAGCCCGGCCCCCTCGAACACGAGCCCGCTCTCTCCGGAGGTGAGGCTATGGTCGGCGCGGGCGTAGTCGAAGGCCGGGCTGCACTCGACGTCGAGCGTCATCTCGCCCCGGACGCAGCGCACGTTGCGGATCAGGCGGTGCCGGTCATCCTCCCGCTCGGGTACGGGCATGAAGTCCAGTATCTCGACCACGCCCTCGGGTGAGAGAAAGCGGGTCAGCAACACGTTCGTGTTCGGCAGATATAGCTGCTGGCTGCGGGCGTACTCGGTGGGCCGCAGGGAGAAATGCCCGCCCTTCTCGTCGTCAAGGATAGAGCAGAACACGCTCGGGGAGTCGAAGGCCGGCAGGCACAGCCAGTCTATGGTCCCTTCCGCCCCGACGAGCGCGGCGGTGTGCAAGTTCCCTATCACTCCGTGATCCTCTATCGGCAGATAACCCAAGGTCCCCCCGCTCGTATCCCGATTCTGTCCCTGGGGCACATATTAGCTCGGCGGCCCGCGTTTTGCGGCCGGAGCCCGGATCTCACTCCTCTCGCAGGCTCCCGTAGCTCCCATATAATGTGGCTTAATGTAGCTTGATGCGGCTGTTATGGCTGACGTGGCGCGGAGGCGGTCTCAGAATGTCCCCGGACCTGTAGAGGAGAGCGATTGCCGGATATCGGCTCCCTGTTGCAAGAGCTCGCGCGCTCTCCGAGCCTGGAGCCTTTCCAAAGGCTTCTGGACCCGCTGATCTCCCACGACCGCGAGCGCGGCGGCGACCTCCTCCGGACCCTCACCGTCTTCTTCGAGTGCTCGGAGAACGCCAGCGAGGCCGCGGACAGGCTCTTCTTGCACCGCAACAGCGTCCCCTACCGGCTGGAGCGCGTCCGGGAGCTTACCGGGCTAGACTACAGGGACAACCTGGACAGGCTGGCCCTGAGGCTGGCTCTGCTGGCGCTGCACGAAGAGACCGACGAGGAGGACAAATGAGCAGGATGAGCGCGCGAAACCGGATGCCCGGGACGGTAAACGAGGTGGTCAAGGGAGACACCACGGCGAAGGTCTCGCTCCAGGTCGGGGACAACCACATCGTGTCCCTGATCACGCGCGAGAGCGCCGACGAGCTAGGTCTCGAGCCCGGCCAGCGGGTCGTCGCGCTGGTAAAGGCCACCGACGTGATGCTCATGACCGAGGATGGCGAGACGGCCTAAAGACACCGCCTGAAGCAAAGGCTATAGCCGGGTCGTCTCGGCCCTGAGCAGATACCTGACGGTGAAGATCACGGCGAAGGCGAACCCGAGCACCAGCACGGATAGCGCGACGGCGGCGTCCAGGTCGCCCTGGAACACGGCGTAGATCGCGAGCGGCACCGTCTGGGTAACGCCCGGAAGGCTGCCCGCGAACACTATAGTCGCCCCGAACTCCCCGAGCGCCCTGGCCCAGGCCGTGATCGCACCCGCGACCAGCGCCGGGAATGCGAGCGGCACCGTCACCCGGAAGAAGGCCGCTAGCCGGTCGGCCCCGTCCACGAGCGCCGCCTCCTCAACGCTGCGCTCGACCCCGGCGAAGCCCGTGGCGGCCTGCCGCACGTAGAACGGCGCGGCGACGAAGAGCTCGGCCATCACGACGGCGACCGTGGTAAAGCTGACCGTTATCCCGAGGGCCGAGAGCGGCTCCCCCACGAGCCCGAACCTCCCGAAGGCGAGGAGCAGCGCGATCCCGGCCGCCGAGGGCGGCAGGACTATCGGGAGCTCTATAAGGGCGTTCAGGGCCCGGCTTCCGGGGAACTCGTACCGGGCAAGCAGATACGCCGCCGGGGTTCCGAGTAGGATCAGGATCGCCATCGTGGCCGCCGTGGTCTTCAGGCTCAGGGCCAGCGCCTGTAGCGCGACGGGCGAGGCCATCGCGCCCCACGCGTTCTCGCTCACCGTCCACACCACTAGGCTCACGAGCGGCAGCGCTATGAACCCCGCCAGCAGCCCGAGCGCGGCTATCGCGAGCCCGCCGGCGATCCCCTCACGCCGTAAGAGAGCCCCGGACAGCCCCCGCTTCCGCCGCTTACGCAGCTTTCGTGGATTGTCCCGCTCGCGCCTCTCGCCTTTTTTCAAAGTCTTTCAGTCCCCGGCAGCCGGGCGAAGCTACCCGTCAACGGTCTCGAAGCCCCAGCTATCGAGGGAGTCCTGGCCTTTCTCGGAGATCGTAAACTCCACCCACTTCCGGGCCAGAGCCGGGCTCTCGGAGGATTCGAGGGTGGCTATCGGGTAGGAAGCCGGGACGTTGAGACCGGGGGGGATCTCGACCACCCGCACGTCGTCCCGGATCTCCGGCGTAACGTCAGAGGCGTATCCGAAGGTCGCGTCGGCGTCTCCGGTGGCCACCCGGCCCACCGCGGCCCGCACGTCGGCCTCTCTGGAGACCACGTTGCCCTGTACGCTCCTCTGGAAGCTCTCGCCATACTCCGGCTCCCCGGCGGCTCTGGAAACTATCTCTTCGGCATACTCGGCGGCGGGCACCTCCTCCTGGGCGAGCACGAGCCTCGTGCCGGGCTGCGAGAGATCTCCAAAGTTCTCTATGCCCGCCGGGTTACTCTCCGGCACTATCACGACCTCACGGTTGGTGGCGAAGGTCACCGGCTCGGTCCGGGTAAACCCCGTACTCCGTACGGAGTGCATCTGGGGACCATCCGCCGATGCGAACACGTCCGCCGGCGCGCCCTGGCGGATCTGGGCCGCCAGCGTCGAGCTCCCGGCGAAGTTCAGCCTCACCTCCACCCCCGGATTCTCCCGCTCGAAGTCCCCCGCGATCTCACCGAAGGCGTCCGAGAGCGAGGACGCCGCGAACACGGTTAGCGTCTTCTCCCCGGCGGGCTGCCCCGAAGCAGAGCCCCCGCACCCCGCCGCGAAGGCCGGCGTGCAGACCGCAAGGACCAGCAGCATCACCGCTCGGCGGGCACCGGCGGGCACCGGCATCCTCCGGCCGCGCCGGTCCCGTGTATAGGAGCTCCTCACCATAATGCTCATGCTAGACGAGGCGTTGCGCGAGTTCCCTGTGCAGGCTGCACAAAGATTTGCCTCACTTGACTTTTACTTGCCTTAGAGCGCGCTCGAAGGTGTAGCAAGGCAGCGTCGAGCTCCAGAGACCGGGCGAGGATGAGACCGCCGGGCGGTGCATCCGGCTCCGTATCTGGCTCCAGATAACCAGAGCTCCACACAACGCCTGTAAATGTACGGTACGCTATTCGGCGGAGCCCAGACTTCCGCGACGGCCCACACGCCGGGCTCCGGTATGTCTGGTCCGTGCGGGAGAGGTTTCAAGACAGGTAGAGTATGGCAGCCACGATACGGAGGTAACACGTGGAAGAGATGCTTGGCGGGGTCAGGATCACGTACCTCGGGCACGCGACGTTCAGGTTGACCACGCCCGGGGACGAGCAGATCATCGTGGACCCCTTTATCCAGGACAACCCGACCACGCCGGAGGAGCTCAAGAGCATCGGCGAGCTGGACACGATGCTAATCACCCACGGCCACTTCGACCACTTCGCCGACGCCGTATCGCTGGCCCAGGAGACCGGCGCGAGGACGGTGTCGAACTTCGAGATCTACACCTACCTGCAGGGCAAGGGCGTAGAGGCCGCAGAGCCCATCCAGAAGGGCGGCACCGCCCAGGCCGGCGGCATAAAGGTCACGGCGACAAACGCCTTCCACTCCTCGTCCATACAAGATGACGACGGCTCCCTGATATACGGCGGCGAGCCGGTGGGATACGTTATCGAGTTCGAGAGCGGCTTCAGGCTGTATCACGCGGGCGACACCGCCCTGTTCGGCGACATGCGTCTGATCGGAGAGCTGTACCGCCCGGACCTCGCCATACTCCCGATAGGCGACCGGCTCACGATGGGCCCCTACGAGGCGGCGCACGCGGCGAGGCTGCTCGGCGTCCGGCACACCGTCCCGGTCCACTACGACCCGAACGTGCTCCCGCTGTTTACCGGCACCCCGCAGGAGTTCCGCAAGCAACTAGACGCCATCGCACCCGGCGTCGACATGCACGCCCTGAACCCCGGGGATCACCTCTCCTCGTAGGCTCGTCGGCGAACGCAACCGGAGAACTTGAGGCCCCGGGGGAGAACCCCGGGGCCTCTCTATAACCGCCTCCCTCGCCCCTCAGCTACTCTTTCCGGCCATCCTCCTCGCCATCACGGCTGACGGCACCGTTGTCTCCGTGGGGGTACTCGTAGGGGTACTGCTTCTCGTCCCTGGTTTCCTCGGGCGACGGCCTCCGGGCGGCCTCCTCGGAGCGGGCCAGGCGGCGGCCCCGGAGTAGTCCGACCAGGGCTCCGGCGACACCGAGGAGCAGGGCGCGCAGCACGAAGTTGGAGATAGACTGGCCGAGGCTCCCGAGCGTCGGGGGGGCGAGATCCTCTTCGATCTGGGCCGCTGTGACGGGCTCTGCGGGGTCGGAGAACCGGTCGCCGAGCTCCTCTATGTAGGCGACGATGCGCGGCGCGGCGTCAGAGGCGTAGGTCTGCATGGGGCCGGAGAGCACGGTTGCCTGCAAGAACACCATGATTATCAGGGCGATGCCGACTATAACCGCAACGAGGGTGGCCGCCAGCGTACAGTCACGGAGCAGCAGGGACCGGTAGGAAACGCCCTCATCCAGCCTCTCGGGGGTGGTACGCAAGGCGGCCAGTATCCCGATGATCAGGAACGCGGCCAACGCGAGCGTGGTGCGGAAGTCCTCTATTACGGCGAGGATCCAACCCGGCGTCCCCGAGGCGTCGAGCAGTAGGAAGTGAAGATTGGCTGCCAACGCCACGACCACCGCTACGATCCCGTAGAGTATCCCCGTCCTGAACGGTCCCAAAAGCTTCTCCAGCTCCTAACAGAAATCTAGAACGTCTGCGAAAGTCTCTAGCCGCCACCGGCGACAGGCGCAGGGTACACCATGCCGTCACGGGGGTTTGTGAGCTTTCACGCCGCGTGGCTGATTGTGCGTGGCGCGGGCCGGACGCTACCCGGATGGACGCCACAGACGGTACCAGATCGCGGCCCCGGCCTCCCGGACGAGCTGCGCCCGGCGTTTGGCGGGTTGCCGCCACATGGGACTCCCGGTTACGGGCTCCGGGCGGGGCCGCAGACCCTCGGCCCGGAATGCCGCGGCCGCGCGCACGCAGTGCAACGGGTCCGTGACCAGTACGACCTCCTCAACGGCCAGCCGCCGCGCGATAACCGCCACGTGGTGAGCCGACTGACGGGTGCTATGCGAGGCGGCCTCCCGGATGATCCGGCCCTCCGGCACGCCCTCACCGGCCAGTATCCCGGCCATTACCTCGGCCTCGCTCGGCGGATGGTCCCCGAGGCCGCCGCTCACGACGATCCACCCCTCCTCGTCAAGCTCCCCCCGCGCGTACATCCTGCCCGCGTGCCGGGCCCGCGAGGCCAGCGTCCGGCTCGGCACGCCTCCGGGACGCACCTGGGCTCCGAGAACTACGGTCAGGGTACGGCATCCGGGAAGTCTGCTCCGCAGGAGCGCCGTCAGCCCGCCCCGGTAAACGCGCAGCAGGAGCAGAAGATCCCGTCCGGCGCCGACGATCCTGCCGCCTGTAGAGCCCTTACCAGTCTCCTTACCCATCTCTCTCCCCGGTCACGGCCCGGGCGCGGGCGAGATCCTCCGGCGAGTTCACGTTCATCAGGAGCAGCTCCGGCTCCCCGAACCGGCGCAGCTCGTCCTCGGCGATCTCCTCCACCTCCGGCAGCCGCTCTATGAGCTCCCGCATTGCGCTCACCCCCGCATCCAGCGCCTCGCCCACGGCGACGAGCGCCCCCGCGTCGTAGGCGGCGCACAGCGGCTCCCGACGCCCTCTGTACCGGGGCAAGACGGCGTGCGCCCCGCCCGCACGCAGCCGCCGCAGCGTCTCCCGGACGAGACCCGGAGATAGGTACGGCATGTCGCCCGCGGCCACGAACGCCGCCGGGTACCGGGCCTGGCGCAGACCAGCCTCCAGACCGGCCAGCGGCCCCGCGCCCGCAGCGCCGCCGCCGGGGCCGCCGGGGCGCATGTCACGGGCCAGCCGCGCCCCGTCCGGCAACCCGACGGGCTCCTCGTCTCCGACGGTCACGACTACCACCTCTTCGCAGACTTCGTCGAGGGCGTCGTAGACCCGGCGGAGTATCGGCACGCCGTCCACGGTAAGGGCCAGCTTGTCACGGCCCATGCGGCGGCTCTGGCCGCCGGCGAGCACCACGCCCGAGGCCCGCTTCTCACGAGCCTCACGCGTCTCACGCGTCATGGCTCATACACGGAGGCGCCGGCCCCCCGGTGCTCCGCGATGCGGCCTCTGAGGTACCGGAGCCGGTACTCCTGGGGCGCGGCGTGCGAGATGCGCGATAGACGCTTTGTGAAAGCGAGGTCCACGGCCGCCGCGTGAACCTGGCGCGCACGGTGCCACTCGATCGGGTGTCCCGTGAAAAAGAGCCGCGCGTAGTACAGGGTGCGGCGGAAGTACGTCGGCAATATCCCGTACTCCGCCGCGCTGATAGATCCCCCCACCTCGTCCCGGAGCTCGTTTCTTATGACCCGGCGCTCGACCCAGAGCCACGCCGCGATGAGCACCGCGTATCCCGCCAGCACGAAGAGCAGCACCACGTAGGCCGCGGGCCCGAAAACCGAGGCCATGAAGTTGAAAGTCCCGTGCAAGAGCATGGCTCCGCCGAGGCCGACGAGCGGGAGGAGCACCTTCAGGGAACGGTAGCGCACCCACGGTATGAGCCCGACGCCGATGCCCGTGAGCGAGGTAAACGCGGCGTGGGCGAAGCCGCCGAAGAGCCGGCGGACCACGAAAGTCTCCGGCCCGGCCTGGGCGTAGTAGAGGAGGTCCTCAACTATAGAGAACCCGAAGCCGACCGCCGAACCGTACACGATCCCGTCCATCACGCCGGAGAACTCGACTACCCCCCGCCGCCGGTGCACCACAAAAGAGACCAGGAACACTATGAACACCGCGAGTCCCTTCCAGAACTCCTCCACCACCGGAGCCACGAAAACGGCGGTCACGAAGCTCACCACCCTCTGGTCCACGCTCGCCACCTCGGTCAGCGTGACGGCGGAGAGCGTGTTGAACAGCAGCGAGAACACCACCGCGACCGAGAACCCCCAGATGAAAACCGGCAGCACGTATCGCAGGGCCTCGCGCTCGTACAGGTCCACGGACCGGATAAACAAGAGGTACACGAGCGCCTGTAGCACGCCCGCGCCCGCCAGAGAGAGGTTTATCGCCACCCGGCCCCCGCCGGCACCCGGCCCCCGCGGGGACCACGAGGACCAATAACGAGACTCAGGGACAAACCGGCCACCCGGAGGAGTATACTCTTATGAGAAACTCGGAGAAGTTCAGAGAAATTTAGAGAAGTCTGTCCCCGACCAACGGTGTCCACGACCCGCTCGCCTCACGCTTGGCCCACGGGATCAGCGTGAGGGGCGTTAGATAGGACGGATACAGTGGAGAAAGATCTTCGAGACGACGAATCCATAGCGGGGGCCCTCGGCTATCTCACCCACGGCGTGTACGTGCTCGGCTCCCGGCGCGGCCGCGAGGTGACGGCGATGGCCGCCGCCTGGGTGACCCGGGCCTCGGAGAGGCCGCCCTGCGTCGCCGTCGCGGTTAGAGACGACCGCTACACCCGCGACATCGTGGCCGAGAGCAGCGTGTTCTCCCTGAGCGTGCTGCGCGAGGATCAGGTAAACGTCGCCACCTACTTCGGGGACACGAGCGGCGAGTACCACGACAAGTTCCAGGGCATACCCTACGGCAAGACCCCGGCCGGGGCCCCGTTTCTCCTGGACTGCCTGGCATATCTCGACTGCCGCGTGCTGGACACCGTCCGCGCCGGGGACCACACGGTCTTCGTCGGCGAGGTGACCGCCGCCGAGACGCTGTACACGGACGAGCCCCAGCTCATCTACGACCCCGACGAGTACGAGGAGGCGCTGAACTAGATGTCCGAGAGCAATTCCGGAAGCGTCGAGCAACGTCTGCGAGAGCTGGGGCACGAGCTGCCGCAGGCCCCCACCCCCGCCGGCTCCTACGTGCCGGCCGTGAGGTCCGGGGACTTGATCTTCACCGCGGGCCAGCTCCCGCTGGTCGAGGGGACTCCGGCCTACACCGGCAAGGTGGGCGACGGCGTCTCTAACGTCTCGCCCGAGGAAGCGCAGAAAGCGGCGGAGATCTGCACCCTGAACGCCCTGGCGGCGGTCGAGTCCGCCGGGCCGGGCACGCTGGACCGGATACGGCGCGTGGTCAAGGTAACGGGGTTCGTCGCCTCCGCGCCAAGCTTCAACGGGCAGCCCACCGTGCTGAACGGAGCCTCCGAGCTGCTCGGTGAGGCGCTGGGTGAGGCCGGGTTACACGCCCGCAGCGCGGTGGGCGTCGCCGAGCTGCCCTTCGACGCGCCCGTAGAGGTGGAGCTTGTCGTGGAGATCTCCGGGGACTGAGCGTAAGGCCCGGCGGCTCCCGGTAACTAGGCTCCGCGTCCGGTCGGGGCCGGGGCCTCCGGCTCCAGGGGCTTGTAGGTGTCCGTGTTCAGCGCGCCGTTCTCGACCACGCTCCCGTCCTCCACTACCTTCCGGGTGGACCGCCAGCGGGTGGTCTCACCGTTATCCGAGAGCTTGCGGGAGGACATCTCCACCTCACGGTCTGTCGGCTGCCCATAGACCCGGGAGACGACCTCGCCGGTCTCTTCTTCCACGCTCTCCTCGAGGAGCAGATAGCCGCCGGTGTTGTTGCGGAGCTTGAGATCCAGGGACCCGAACCACACCGTGGCGTCGAAGCCGGGCCGGATGTACGGCAGCTCCGCGTAGTGCGGGCTACGCTCCACCACCTCCAGACCCGCGTAGTTCGCGGCCATGTACAGGGTGGAGGCGACCTGGCACAGTCCGCCGCCGAGGGCGGTGTCTATCTTGCCGTCCACGATCACGGCAGAGGGCTCGTAGCGTTGTATCGGGGCGGTCGCCGCGTTGAAGGAGAAGGTCTCGCCGGGAGCCAGGATGGTGCCGTCCACCGCGCCGGAGGCGGTGCGGAGGTTCTCCACCCGGGGCGGCTCGTCGTAGACCCGGTAGCTCGTCTTGAACTCCCCGAGCATCGTGTTCGGCCTCGCGGCCTCCGCCTCCTGCGTCGTGAAGTCCGGCGCCATGGTTGAGACCGGCACCTCGTAGCGGTGACGGCCCTCGAAGATTCCGGCCCCGATCTCATCCAGCAGCCGCTCCGTCTGGACCTCCTGCCCGCTCTCCGCCGGCTCCACCTCCACGCCGCCGCGCTCGCCGCTTACGAGCCGGGCCGACACGGGCTCCCGCTCCAGCGTCCCGAGCGCGGCGGAGAGCTCTCCGCCGAGAGCCTTACGGTCGAGCTCCAGATCTCCGTCCGAGAGCCGCAGAGAGCCCGCCACCCGTTCCGAGGAGAGCGTCCACCGCCTGTCGCCCCGGGCCAGCACCAGCGGCTCCCCCACCGCCCGGCGCGCCCTCTGCAGGGCCTCTTCCCTACCGGAAGCGTCGAGACCGGACTTTGTCTTTTGCCCGGCAAGCTCCGCATCCGGGCTGAGGTCCCGGATCGCCCGCTCCGCGCTCTCGACCGTCGCGCCTACCTCCACCTCGTATCCTTCCCGGAATGCGACAAGCTCGACACCGGAGCCCGCCAACCGGACCGCGGAGCCGCCTCCAGACCCTGGAGCACCCGGAGAGGCCGGAGAGCCGCCCCCGAGACGTGAGGCGACTCCTTCGACCTCGGCCCGCAGATCATCCGGCCTGTAGTCTACGGCGGGCGGTATCTGCGTGAGCCCGAGCGCCGCCCCGGCACGCTGCCGGAGCCGGGCGAACACGCCGCCTTCCCGCCCGACGGCGTACGCCCGCCCGGCGGTCGTCGCGGCGTCGAGGCGGAGCCCGATCTCGCCCGCCGGTATCACCGCCCGCTCTCCGGCGCCTTTCAGGGCTATCTCATTCAGCTTCTCCGAGGCGTGATCCTCCAGAGCGGCGCGGGCCTCGGACCGGGTCATGCCGCCAAGATCCACCTCTCCGGCGCTCACTCCCCGATGTATCTCGTTTGAGTTGAGCAGGTAATCCGCCGCCACGAGGGCGCACAGCAGCGCGGCGAAGATACCGGCTGCGACGGCCACCCGGCCGGGGATTACGCGGCCGGGCTTCTCCGCCTCACCCCGGGCGAGAAAGCCCGCCGGTATGCCTTCCTTGCTATAGCTCACGGCTCTCTCCCCGAGCCTCAAAACACCCTCCGGCCGGTCGTGGGCTGCAGCGGCGGCGCGAGGATATTATACAGGCGCTCCGGGCCCGGCCCCCGGTTCGAGACCGGAGCTGCTCCAGGGCCCTGGCGGCGTGAGTTATACTCTTTTTGCAATATCTCGTAAATACGTCGTAACCATTAGCAGAGGAGGCCGGAGATGGCGGTCGCACAGCAGAGCGAAGGTTCCATAAAGTTGTACACGGGGAGCTACTGTCCCTACTGCCGGGTCGTGAAGAAAGAGCTAGACCGGCTGGATCTGGGCTACGAGTCCGTGGACGCCGACGCCGACGGCCGGGACACGGTCATAGAGCTCTCGGGGCAGCGGGCGATACCGATCCTGACCATCGGCGACGAGGTGCTCGTGGACTCCAGCAACATCGTGCGCGAGCTGCGCAAGCGTTATAGCTAGCGGTACTCCACACCCCGAATATCCCAGGTTTCCGGGCGCGGCCGGGGCGGTACGCATTTGATGGCCACCCCTGGCGGGCCCGGCACCCTGGAGATCTTCTTCGTGCGCCACGGCCAGTCCACGGCGAACGCCGGGGGCGTGTGGCAGGGCCAACTGGAGTTTCCGCTCTCGGAGCTCGGGCGGGAGCAGGCGCGCCGTGCCGGAGCGGCGCTCGCCCGCACGGGCCTTTTCTCGGCCGTCTACGCGAGCCCGCTCGCCCGGGCCTCCGACACGGCCCATATTATCGCGGAGGAGATGCGGCAGTCCGGCGGGTTCTCTGGAGAGGTCGTGGAGCTAGCGGGTCTGACCGAGCGCCACGGCGGTATCCTCCAGGGCCGCTCGTTCGAGCAGACCCGGACGGAGAGGCCGGAGCTCGTAGAGAAGTTCCGCGGCCTGCCCGAAGAGGAGGCGTGGTCTCTCGTGGGCGCGGAGACCGACCGCCAACTAATGGAGCGTTTCGGCGGAGCCGTCCAGAGTATACGGGGCATTTCCGGGGCCGGGAGAGGGTCGCGGGCGGTCGTCGTGGCCCACGGCGGCGTGCTCCGGGCGTTTCTCCGGGCGACCTTCGGCGGCGACGTCCTGCCCGCCAATACCCGGGCGCCGAACGCCTCCCTCACCCGGGTTTTCTGGAAGAACCCGGGAGATCCCGAGGACAAGCCGGAGCTTCTGGAGCTGGCGGACACCTCACACCTGGATGATCTAGGCAATACAGGCGGCTAGTCCCTGTTAGGGCTCCCTTGACCCTGGAGGCCCGGCCTTATGCGGTTTATTCGGTCTGGCGCACGCGGCGGGCGTTCGGGCCCCGGTCGTTCTCGCCGACCTCGTAACCGACCTTGCTGCCGGGCTCTAGCGCGGAGGAGTCGCCCTTGACCTCGGAGTGGTGGAAAAAGAGGTCCTCCCCGGTCGGCCGGATGATGAAACCGTAGCCCTTGTCCGGGTCGAACCACTTGATCCTGCCGTTCTCCCCGGCAGGGTCCGTCTGTCCGCCGTCGGAGCCGGCTCCGCCCGTACTCTCACCCATACCGGCCGAGCCGAGCAGGGAAGCCAGAGAGATCCCCTCCCCGTTACCGCCCGACGCCGCCTCCGGGGTAGAGTCGTTGTCGATCTCCAGGACTATCGAGTCCTCGGAGATCTTGACCAGTACGGACTCCACACCGGCCCAGTACTCCTGCCAGACGGGATCCTCGGAGATGGAGGGGTCGAGCCAGAGGCCGTAGCCGTCGCGGTCGCCGTGATCCAGAACGCCCTCGAAGACGTTGCCGGGCAGCCCTTCGCGTGAGCCCCGCTCTCGGCGGTAGATGTCGTTTCTGGACCGGAAAGACTGTACCGAGGAGGCGCTCGTACCGAGTGCATCCGCGATCCAGTCGTCCGTCTTGCCGGCGTCTACCCACTCCCGGATCTGCTTCATGTGCGGTTTTAGTGCTATGCGCTTTTTGGAATCTGCCATAACTTTTCCGACTCCTCTGTTAACCTGGCTTTATCCGAACCCCGGATTTTCGAAACGATTGGAATTCTCGGTACTCCAGAATATCGTCTTGTTCTTTCTACATCTTACCATTCACCATACACCCTCAAACACCGTAATGCCGCGTAAAATGGAGAGTAACAATTACTCCGAAGCATGCCTTTTCAGTATGCGCCGTAATACATGACGACTGACGTTACGCATATCCCGGGCCTCGAGTTGCAGGGCGGGCCGGGGAGTCCGAAAAATGTTCTAGGTGACTTTCGGGTAATAGCATGGCAAGTGGCCGGGCCCGGAGCGGAGCCCGGCGGGCGTCAGTCGGCTCCCTCGGTCTCTCCGGGATCCGGCTCGACGGGAGTTTCTTCCTCCCTGGCGGGCTCCGGGAAGTCCGTCACACCTTCCCGGTACAGGTCCTCCAGCATGGCTCCGACTACCGGGGCCGGGAGGTCGAGGATCAGCGCGACGCCCTCTCCGGCCGCCAGCGTCTCGTACTCATCAGTCATAGTCAGACCCAGCGCGGACAGCGCCCCGGAGACCTCGGGCGTGGGCTCCAGAGTGTTGCCCCCGGCGGCGACCCGCAGAAACTGGACCCTGGGCAGGTCGAATCCCGAGACCACCCCGACGACCGGCTCTGTACCGTAGATGCGACGGCGGATAAAGAGGCGGGTATCGTAGGAGTCGGCCCAGCGCCGCAGGACCTCTCTCTCTTCGAGGTAATTGTACTGGGCGACGCGGTGCTGGAACTGCCCCAGCAGCCTGCCGGCGAGCCGCCGGAGGCCCTCGTCGCCGAAGAACCACTCCGGGCCTTCGGCATTCATCAGCCCGCTAACGCGCGGGATGGTGAGCTCCTCCTCGGGGTCGTCGTAGGTCCGGCGGAACTCGCGCACCATCTCACGCACCTCATCCCTGGGCCATTCACCCTGCATGAGCGCGGCTTCGTAGATCACGAGCGACGCCTGATCGTGCTCCGACATCTCCTCGTCTACCCGGCGGGCCGCTCTTTCCAGCCGCCGCTCGTAGTCGCCGAGGTTCTTTAGCTTCGAGGCCGCGGTCTCGAGTCCCCGGTCCACCCCGACCGCCTCAGACTTCTCCGACAAAATCTCTCCATCAGGTACGCTTGCAGTCCTCTAAAAATCCTCAAAATCCACGGATCATCGTAAACGAACCGCCGTGAGGGCCACCGTAAACTAATCGCCGTAAATATACAGCATTCGGACGGCACCCCGGAGCAACCCGGCCCGATCTTCCCCAACCGCCTCTCCCCTACCGGCTCTGCCGCGGGCCCACCACAAGCCTACTGCAGAAGCTCTTCAAGACCGAAGATGCCGGGCGCGGTGCGCCGGAAAGGGGTCTCGGGATTGTCGCGGACGTCGGTCGAGAGGCGGGCGCGCATGGTGTTTTGTGGCGTCGCCCCCGCACTGTCGAGGTAGCCCTGATACAGAGCTATCTCTGTTATATCCGCGTAGTGCAGAGGGCGGCCGGCCTCGCGCAGCACCTCGGCGGCCGCGGACTTGAAGTCCAAGCCCCGGCGGCTACTCGGGCTCGCCGGCGGGCATCTCGGGGTAGGCCCCGATCAGGCCCACGTAGGTACACCGCTCCTCCAGGGCGGCGAGCGCCCGTGTAACCTTCTCGTCCTCGGGATGTCCTTTCAGGTCCACGAAGAACACGTAGGTCCACGCCCGCTGGCGGCTCGGGCGGCTCTCGATGCGGGTGAGGTTTATATCCTCGGCCGAGAATACCCCGAGGGCGTCTATCAGGCCGCCGGGACGATCCTTGAACGCGAAAACCACGGTAGTCTTGTCCCGGCCCGTGCGCCCGGCCCAACCGCGCCCGATCACGATAAACCGCGTCGCGTTCGCCCGGGAATCCTGGATGTTGCGGGCGAGGACCGCCAGCCCGTGTGACTCCGCGGCGAGCAGGCTGCCCACGGCGGCGGTGCCGGGCTCCTCGGCGGCCCGACGGGCGGCCTCTCCGGTGGACTCGACCTCCTCTACGTTAGCCCGGGGCAACTCCCGGCGCAGCCAGGCCGCTGCCTGGGACAGCGCCATCGGGTGCGAGCGCACCGTCTCTATGCTCTCAAGCGAGCTGCCCCTGGCGAGCAGGTTCTGGGAGACGGGCAGGTAGACCTCGCCGCAGATCTTCAGGGGGCTCGACATCAGCTCGTCGAAAGTGTGGGATACCGTGCCTTCCATGGAGTTCTCGACCGGCACCACGCCGTGCTGGGCGTCGCCGCTCTCCACCCGGGCAAAGACCTCCGCCACAGTGGACTCCGGCTCTAGCTCCACGCTGCGCCCGAACGAGCGCCGCGCCGCCTCCTGGGTAAAGGTCGCCTCCGGTCCGAGATAGGCGACCTTCAGCGAGGCTTCGAGCGAGATGGAGCTGGAGATGATCTCCCGAAACACGCTCTCCAGTCCCCGGCGCGGGAAGTCTCCCTCACTAAGGCTCGCCACCCGGTCGAAGACCTTACGCTCGCGGTCCGGGGCGTAGGCATGAAGCCCCCGGGCATGCTTGACCTCCCCGACGCGCCGCGCCAGCCTCGCCCGCCGGTCGAGCAGCCGCACGAGCTCGCCGTCCACCTCGTCTATGCCCTCTCTGAGCCCCTCCATCTCCGCCGGAGATGCCTCTTCGGATGAGCCCGTCTCGGGGTAGCCCTCTTGGTGGCTCGGTTCGTGGCTCGGTTCGTGCTTCGGGGGCTCGGTGGTCATACTCTGAGGTCTCCTGTCTCTGAACCGGAACCCGGGAGGCCCCGGTGGTAGAAATCGTTGCGGCAGCGGTCGTGGCAGGGCTCCGGAGGGAAGGCCGGCGCGGGCTCATCCCTCCCGGGTAAATCGCCTTATCCGGGCCGCTTTCACCCGAGACACCCGGGACATTCGGGCGTCTCCGCCGCGATCCTGAAACGCAAAGTCGCCACAAAGTCTGGCATGAACCTGGAAGCTACCAGAGTTATCCCCGCCAGTCAAAACAGGGTGAAACGAGGTGAAACGAGGCGAAACGAGGCAAGAGACACGCGGTTTCGCGGGCTAGGCTTTCCCGAGCTCGGAGAGGGCCTGATGGTCCTTGAGGGTTATGCGCCCGCTCTCTATGGAGATCACATCCCGGTTGCGCAGCTCGTTGAGCACCTTGGTCACCGACTCCCGGGTCGAGGCGACCATGGCGGCGAGGTCCTGGTGGGTGAGCCTGAGGTCTATGGTCACCGGCCCCCCGCCATCTCCCTCGCCGAACTTGCGGGACAGTATCGGGAGCAGGTTCGCGAGCCGGACCTCAGTCTCCCGGGGCAGCAGGCACTTGACCAGCTCCTCGTACTGTACGAGCCTGAACTCGAGCAGCGTCATGACCTTGAGCGCGACCTGCGGCTCCTGACGAATAGCCCGCTCCATGAACACCTTCGGCACCTTGGTGATCTTGCTCTCCGTAATAGCCTCGGCGTAGGCGAGCTGTACGGTCTCTCCGGCGAAGGCCAGGTGACCGAAGATGTCCCACGGCTTCAAAAGGCGCAGGGTAGCCTCCTTGGTGCCGGAGTAGGGACTAAACAGCTTCACCACCCCGGAGGTGAGGATGTACAGCGCGTCGCCGTACTCTCCCTCCCGGTATATGGCCTCCCCCGGCGGATACGTGCGGTCGGCCGAGGCGACCCCCATCTCCTGTAGCAGCCCCAGGAGCCCGCGACACTCCTGCTCCTGCAGCTCCTTGATCTCCGGCCAGGAGAACTCAGCCTCCAAGACGTCCTCCCCTGGACGCGTTCGGGGCCGGGCAGCCGGAGGCTGCATGACTCGCATGACGTGCGGAGTAGATTTGATACATAAATCGGTGCATAAGAGGGTAGTGTACATTACGAGCCAACTACGGGCGAGCCTCGCGCACGGTCCCTCGCCAGCCCCTGCGAGGACCGTGGGACTCCAAGGCTCCAAGAAACGCAAGATACGAATTTACCAACCACACTCCCGCCAGAGAGACGGCGAGTAGTCTATAATAGGTATCTAGTCTACAAAGGTCCACACAGGCGACGGCTAAAGGGGAGCTACAGGGTGCGCGAGCGGCTATCAATCGGAATACTGGTCGGCGTGCTGATCTTCCTCATCGCATTCGTGTTCGCGATACTGGGCAAGGGAGAGTACCAGCCTCCGACCTCGGAGGAAGGTATGTCGGGTACGGGTCCGGAGGTTGCGCTGGTGGCCCCGGCCTCTCTAGACTGAGCCGCCGCCCGGCTCACGCTCCACGGCGATCTCGTAGGAGCCCATCTCCGGGTGTCCGGAGAGAAATCCGGAGTCTCCGCTCCCCCTGTGGGCGGCCCGGAAAGAGTCGCTCTGGACCCAGGCATCGAAGTCTTCTCGGGTCTGCCAGCGGGTGATCACGAGTACCTCGGTCTCGTCCTGCGAGCGGAGCACCTCCATCGAGACGAACCCCGGAAAATCCTGCACGTCGCCCCGACTTCCCGAGAACCTCTCCACCACCTCGTCGGCCCTGCCTTCTTTTACCGGCAAACGGTTGGTAATAGCTATCATCCAAACTCCTTCTCTGGCCTCCAGCCCGGCGCGGCCGTGTGATTCTGGGCCGCAAAGATGCTGGTGAAAGTATAGACTTTATAAAATCCTGAAAATCAGGTCAGGCGGGTTCTAGACTAACCTGGACTAGCCGTCCTCCGACCTTTAGTATATCTTCCTCCGGAGGGTGCCCCTTATGGGAGCCTCGGCAGCGGCGGCTGTCGCGAAAGATTGCAGAGAGACTGCAGGAAACCTTCGTGATGATCCATGCGTATAAGCCCGTGCGTAGTTGAAGATAACGAGCATAACGCCTCCGGGCGCGCGGGATGTGAGAAAGCGATGTGAGAAAGAATGTGCGGTAAATGTGATCCGCAACCCAAAAGCCCGGTAAAACGAGCGCCAAGGTGGTTTAGGAGCGGAGTAGCGGTGGTAAAGTTAATAGTAGTTCCTGAAACTGATTTCGGTAACGTGGAACGCCGGGAGGCGGGCCAGGGGTTTTCAGCCACGGGAGGCCTGGGTTGAGTACTAAGAGTAGCACGGAGAAGAGCCTTGAGAAGAAGATGGAGAGCCTGAAAGCGGCCAGAGAGGCCGAGACGCCCGAGCTGCTCGCGAAGTACCTGGCGCACATCGGCCAGGGCAACCTGCTGACCCACGCCGAGGAGATCGACCTCTCCCAGAGGGCCGAGCAGGGCGACGGGCGTGCCCGGGCGCGCCTGATCGAGAAGAACCTCCGGCTGGTGGTGAGCGTCGCCAAGAAGTACCGGGGCTACGGGCTGCCTTTCGAGGACCTTATACAGGAGGGTAACATTGGCCTGATGAAGGCGGTCGAGAAGTTCGACCCCGACCGGGGCTACCGCTTCTCGACGTACGCGACGTGGTGGATCCGGCAGGCCGTGCAGCGCGCCGTCGCCGATAAGGGCCGGACGATCCGGGTGCCGGTACACATGACGGAGAAGATCCGCAAGGTTGGCCGCGCCTACAACGAGCTCTCCGTAGAGTTCGAGCGCGAGCCCACCGAGGAAGAGGTCGCCAAGAAGCTAGAGTGGAGCATGGACGAGGTCCGCATCACCATGAGCGCGATGCCGGACGCCACGAGCCTCGACCAGCCGGTCTCCAGTGAGGATACGGCCTCCCAGCTCGGGGACTTCATAGAGGACGACAAGGTCTCCGACACCCCGGACACGGTAATGAAGGACATGGAGACCGTGCAGCTCAAGGAGGCCATCGAGCGACTTCCCGAGCGTGCCCGCTACGTGCTGGTCCGCCGATACGGCCTCGACGACCGCGATCCGGCCACCCTCGCAGACCTCGGCGACGAGCTGGACATCTCCCGCGAGCGGGTACGCCAGCTCCAGCGCGAGGCGGAGCGCATCCTGAAAGGCGGCGAGTACGGGCGCATCCTGCGCGACGCCGTAGCTTAGATATAGCTTAACCCTAGATAGAACCAACATTTTCCGCCATCAGAGGGGCCGGAGGCATCTCCGGTCCCTCTCGTGTCTCTCCACCCGGACTCTGATAGTCTCGCCGGATCTTGCCACGATCCTACCGCAAAGCGTTCCGGGGCTCCATCGCGGCGTTCATCTTGCTCTCCGCCGTGACCGGAGCGGGCTGGATGCGCGGCGTGGATATGCTGGTCCTGAGGGCGTCCCAGGCTCCGGCCTCCGCTTTGCTGGACGCGATCTCGGAGGCTTTCTCGCTCGCCGGCGGGATCTTCGTGACAGTAGCCCTCACCGGCGCGCTGGTCACGGTCCTTTACGTGCGCGGTAGACGAGCGCTCGCGAGCCGGCTCGCGGCGGCTTTCGTGGCGGCGAGCGTGATCGAGGTCGCCCTGAAGTTGTATCTGCCCGTGCCGCCCCTCCCGCTACAGTATCTACGCGCAGGCCCGGAAGACCTTATAGTAAGCCTGCCGAACCCGTATCCGAGCGGCCACATGATGAGGTGCGTCTTTCTGGCCGGGGCCGTCGCGTCGCTGTGGCCCTCACGCCCGGTGCGGACGGCGGCGGTAATGCTCGTGGTAGCGATGGCGGCTACCCGGGTGTACCTCGGCGTACACTGGGCCTCGGACGTCGTGGGCGGCGCGCTCCTCGGGGCCGCAGCCCTGGCCTGGGCGCTTGGCCGGTACAGTCGGGGGAGCGGAGCCGATTCTAGAATCCAGCACAAGGAGCGTGTAAGGTGAGAGTAACCGTGGTGGGCTCGGGGACGGTGGTGCCCCGATTGGACCGGCGCCAGAGCTGCGTCGTGGTGAATTGCGGTGGTGAGACCATAGCCCTGGACCTGGGCGCCGGGGCGATACACGGGATGCTTCACGCCGGCCTAGACCCTTTCAGCCTGGACCGGATCTTCTTTACCCACCTCCACCCCGACCACACCTCGGAACTGATCCCGCTACTCTTCTCCACGAACTACAGCGACCCCGCCAACCCCAGAGAACGGCCTCTAATGCTAGCCGGTCCCGAGGGCTTTGCCAAGTTCTGGGACCTTATTGGCCAAGCCTACAATGGCTGGCTCTCGGGAGACTACCAGGCCACGCTTGAACTACCGGTACAACATTCCGAACAGAGAGAGTTCGGCGGCTACCATTTGAGCTGGGCCCCGGCGCAGCACCGCCCCGAGAGCATCGCCTACCGTATCGAAGAGCCGGGCGGCGAAAGCCTAGTGTACACGGGCGACACGGAGTATTCGGAGTCGGTAGTCGATCTGGCACGCGGGGCACACACCATGATCGTAGAGTGCTCCTTCCCGGACGATTCACCGGTGCCCGGCCACCTTACCCCCAAAGGAGTCGCCGGGATGGCCCGCGAGGCGGGCGTAAGCCGGGTAGTGCTCACCCACATCTTCCCCCCGGCGGACGAGCTGGACCTCGTATCCGAGGTGGGCCGGGGCTATGCCGGGGAGGTGATCGTCGCGAGCGACGGCCTAGAGCTAACCCTCTAGGTAAGGGTTATAGAGTCGCTGGAAGCCGGAGAAGGTTCAGACTGTACCGGGGCTCGACTGTATTGGAGGAGCTTGAGGTAAGTATCTCGTGCGACGCTTTAGCGGCCCGAGCCCGATACGTTACTAACGCCTGCCTCTTTGCTCCGCACGTGTCATCCAGCCCAGCGTGGTTACGGGTGGAGATCACCCGCAAGAATGCTCGTCCAGTGTCAGCCTCTCGGTCGTCGGTGTCTGGCCACGCGGTAGAGTCGTCTCCTTGATGTACACCAGTCGCAGGCTCTCCAGTGTATCTCCGCCAGAGTGTCGCGTATTCCACGAGCCGCAGAGGTAACTGGCGAAGTTCTCGCGTTGCTCTCTCTGTAGGCTCTGACTCCTCCAGGAGTCTTCGTATCCGGTGATGGTCAGGAACTCCAGATACTTGTGCCACGGCTCGTTCCCTACCGAGCCCGCGATATCCCGGGGTTTATCGTATGAGACCTTCTGGATACCGTAATCTCCGCGGACGACGGAGAGTAAGTCCGTCTGCCCTCCGTTGTCGAGCTCTCCGGGGATCACCCACCACCCGTCGTCCCTGGGAGGGCTGGGGGCGAACATCCCCCAGCTCTGTGACAGTCCTAGGAAGGGACCAAGCGGGTATGCGGGCGTCGGCATGGAGAACGAAGAAACCGTGCTAACGTTCCAAGAGAAAACGTAGACCACGAGCAAGAGCGCGAGTACGTTGGTTGCGAGCGAGGACCTTAGCGAGACCGCCAAATCCCCCGACGCCGTTCCGTCCCGCCCACACCGTTCGTCAGGATTCCTATCGCCCGCTTCATCTGAACCGGACGAGCCCGACGAATCTGAAAAGTCTAAAGAGCGAGAGTCCTCTGAAGCGTGCGGGCCCTGGCCGGCGGCGTCCTCAACCAGGCCGTTTCGTCCCGCCAGGCTGTAGACGTACGAGTTTCTCATCCCCACCGGTGAGGAGATCCAGTTCCAGAGGGAGTCGAGATAGCTCCGGGCCGCGCGGAGGAACCCGGCTTGCGGGTGCCCGGCGAGACGCTTTCCGGGAGGCTTTCCAAAGCGCGCAGGGGCGAGCCGTCCGGAAAGTAGGCTTCGTAACCACGGAAGGACTCTGTCCCAGAACGCTCCCGGTAGGAAACAGACCATACAGAACGCGCTAACGAACGGGAACATGCCGACCTCCATGGTAAGCCAGATGCCGAAATGAAGGCCCATGAAGGACACTATGGCCGCCATCCTCGCCAGGCCGTTGAAGAGCGGGCTAAACAGCAGTAGAGGTCCGAAGGCTTCGAGCAGGATCGTGGCGAACGTCAGGACCATTAGTAAGCCGGGGAAGTTGAGCAGGTAAGAGCCGAGCTGTGTGGTTAGCTGGTCGTTACTCAGCGTGTAGTACAAGGCCGTGCCGTCCCGCCACTCCTCACCCGTCTTCAGGACCGCCGTGAACCAGTACAGAAAGGCTATCTGCAAAAACAGGGCGACCACACCCATCGAGAAGAACCGCATAGAGAGCCTCGCGGGCCTCTCACGCGTTTCTCGTGCCCTGTTCCTGATACGGTCCAAGGACCACACGGCCCCGAGTGGCAGGAAGATGCCCCAGAAGAGCAGCAAATGCAGGAGGTGATCCCCGGCGTTGAGCGTCAGCGGGTTGCGGAGCTGGATCGAGAGCACCAGCAACCACACGACGAAGGTAGAGAGGCGCGTGCGGTAGCCGAGTAGCAGAGATAGCGCCGCCAGCGCCGTGACGCCAAACAGCACCGCCTGAAACTCGGGCGTACCGTTCAACAGGTTCAACGAGAAGGAATACGAGCTAAAGAACCCGTCGTTCTGCAATAGCTCGGAGCGGGGCAGGATCCCCCGGTCGGAGTAGAAAGCCGTCAGGCTGGTGGAGCGAATGGCGAGACTGGCGAGCACCAGCAACGCCAGCACGCCGCGGAACACGGCGAGTGACCTCAGATCCGCGCTAAAGACCTCGACGAACTTCGCCTTCGCCCGGTGCCCCAACGACACCTGCCGGTGAGCCTCACTCAAACCGGGAGCCTTCTACCATGAACACAGGGCTCAATTCGGGTGTAACCCTCGCACACATACAGAACCTCGCATAACTCTTGACACGTCAATCAATATCAACCAGCGTCATTCGTTATCGTAACGACCAGGGGCCGATCCCGTTTGGGACGGCCACTCCGGAGACATTATTATCTTATATAGGAAACTTTAGTGTCAAACACTTGCGGTATTCGGAGCCCGGTTGCGTCGGGCATTCAGGGCGGGCGTCGTTGGGGTGGTGCTTTCCTCGAGGGGGTCGCCTGGGGCTATTGGCCCGTTAGTCCGGCGCACTCGCGGCAATGGCCGTGGAGTGTGATCTCGTGCCAGTCGGTGACGAAACCGGTCTCGCGCTCGACCTGTAAGGCGAGGTACTCCATGAGCTCTTCGTTGAACTCGATCACGCGCCCGCACTCGCGGCAGCGGGCGTGGTGGTGTACGCGCTCGGTGGCGAGCTCGTAGCGGGAGTATCCCTCTCCGAAGTCCTCCTTGCGCACGACGCCGAGCTCGGTCAGGAGGTCCAGCGTCCGGTAAACCGTGGAGAGCCCGAGCTCCGGGTGCGGTCCCTTTACCCGGTCGTACAGATCCTCCGCCGACAGGTGCCGCTCACCCTCCAGCTCGCGCACGATCACACGCCGCTGGTTCGTGAGCCGGTAGCCTTTCTCCCTGAGTAGCTGCTCGAACTCGACCATGCCGCTAGTCTAGCCGCAGGGCGTAACAATATCAAGAATTAATCTTAAACGAGAAGGACTCGGGCCGGGTTGCGGCTCCAGACCGGCTACTCCTCGGGGTCGTGCTTCGCGCCGTGGAAGATCTTCTTGCGGCCGCCGGGCCACCAGTTCCAGTCTCCGAGGATGCGCATCAGGGCCGGTACGAGCATGATGCGGATTATGGTCGCGTCCACCAGGATGGCGACCGCGAGCCCAAGCCCGATGGCCTTGGTAATGATGATCTCGGCAAACGCGAACGCCCCGGTGACCACGACCAGTATCGCCGCCGCCGAGGTGATGATCCCCGCCGTGGAGACCAGCCCCTTGCGCACGCTCACGGAGTTCGGCTCACCGCTCTCGTAGGCCTCGCGCATGCGGGAGAGCAGGAACACCTCGTAGTCCATCGAGACGCCAAAGATGGTACAGAACATCAGGATGGGTAGGGTGGAGTCCACGAACCCTAGGGGCGTGAAGTTCAAGAGCCCGGAGAGGTGGCCGTCCTGAAAGACCCATACAACGGCCCCGAAGCTGGCCGTCAGGCTGAGCATGTTCACGATCACGGCCTTCAGCGGTATGAACACGGAGCGGAAGGTGAAGAACAGGACCAGGAAGGTCACGCCGAGCACGAAGGCGAGGGCGTAGGGCGCGGTCCCGTAAAGGCTGCTTATGAAGTCCGCCTGGCCCGCGGACAACCCCCCGACGAGGAAGCTCGTGCCCGCCGGGGCCGCGACGTCCCGCACTTCGTCCACGGTCTGGCGGGCCTGTTCATCGTAGGGGCTCGACTCGGTAACAGCCTGTATCAGGGTGCGGTCCCCGCCCACGTAGGTGTCCAATGCCTGCTGTATCTCCTCCGAGTCCCGGGCCTGCTCAGTATCGAAGAAGTTCGCCACGCCCTGTGGGGTGACCTGTATCCCATCGCCTTCGTTCGAGATCCCCTGCGGTAGATCCGGGACCCGCCCCTCGATCCCCTCCTGGGCCCGGCTCTCGGCCTCCTCGCGTATCCGCTCCTCCGTGCCGGGCGGCACGGTACCGAGCCGCGACTCCACCTCGTCCAGCTGATTTTGGACCTCCTCGTCTACCCTCTGGGCGGCCTGTTCCTCGGCGTCGGCGCGGGCCTCGGAGACCTCTCTGGCGTACTCCCGGGCCCCCTCCTCCCCCACGGCGTAGATGCTGTCCACGCTCTCCACACCCCCGAGGCCGCCGACGCGCCCGGCGAGTTTCTGCGTGGCGGCCAGGGAATCTGCGCTCAGGGGGTCGTCCGGCGTTTCGGCGAGTATCTGCACCGGGTTCAGAGCCGCGTAGTCGAACTCCTGTTTCAGAAGGTCGTCCCCGGCGCGGGACTCGTAGCTTTGGGGCAGCACGCTCGCCTCCGGCACGCCGACCTTCATGTGCTCCACCGGGTACAGGAGCGCGGCGAGCAGGGCCCCAACGGCCACGATCACAATCACGGGCCGCCGCATTACGGCCTCCGCGCTGCGGCCCCAGAACCCCGCCTCCGTGGCCTCGAACGAGCGCCTGCGGCGAATGGAGAGCGCGTTTACCCGGTGTCCGAGGATTCCGAGCATTGCCGGCAGGAGGGTGAGCGCCGCCGCAACCGCGACGAACACCACCGTAACCCCGGCCACCCCGATAGAGCGCATGAACATGAACGGGAAGAAGAGCAGCCCGGAGAGCCCGATCAGGACCGCCGTCCCGGAGAAGAAGATGGAGCGTCCCGCCGTCGCCACCGTCCGCGGCACGGCCTCCGCCGGCTCGTGCTCCTCTAGCTCTTCGCGGAAGCGGCTCACGGCGAACAGGGCGTAGTCTATGCCGAGCCCGAGCCCGAGCATCGTGGCGATGGAGAGCGAGAAGATGGACATGTCGTAGGTGCCGGATAGGAAGTAGAGGAGGGCCAGGGTGGTCACAACGCTCGCCCCGCCGACGAGCACCGGCACCCCGGCGGCCACGATGCTGCCAAAGGCCACGACCAGGATCACGAGCGCCAGCGGGAACGCGTAGGCCTCGGCCCGGCGGATATCGTCGTTGCTCGCCTCCTGGATGTCCAGGTACACGGCGGGCGCGCCGGTAACATAGGTCTCTAGCTCGCCGTCGTTCCCCGACTCCACCCGGCTACGGACCTCCTCGACGAGGTCCTGGGTCTCGTTTGCAGAGGCGTCGAAGCCCACGAGCGCGTAGGAATCGGTGCCGTCCTCGCTGACGAGGCGCTCGTCGCCCGAGGAGGCGTAGGTGGTAATGGAGCTAGACTCCTCCATGTCGCGCACGCCTCCGAGAGCCTCGCGCGCTCGGCGCTGGAACTCTTCGCCGCGGGCGTCGGCATTCTCACCGCCCTCGAAGACCACGGTAAGGGTGGCCGGGGAGAAGCCGAAGTCCTCCTCCAGAGCACCACGCACCTGCTCGGCCTCGGTCCCCGCCCCGTCGAAGCCGCCGCCCTTGAGCCGGTCGGCCAGGTTCGGCGCGAAGAACGCGCCGGCGATCATGATCACCGCCCACACCGCCACGACGGCCCACCGGTAGCGGTAGGTAAAGTGTCCCAGACCGGCGAAGACCTTCAAGCTCCGGCCTCCGGAGATGGCGTCGAGGTTCGCATGGCCGTAATCTTACCCAAAGCCGGACGAGTGACAGGGGCCGCGATCACACGTTCCGCCGGAACCGGGCTCTAGGCTCGTTTCTTACGCGGTTCCTTACGCAGCCTCTCACCGGTGTCGCCGGAGCGCGGCAGCGTGAGCGTCATGACGAGGCCCACTACCGGCAGGACGGCCATCGCGAGCAGGGCCCCGCGAACCCCGGCGCCGTCGGCCACCGCCCCGAGCAGCGGCGACGCGAGGCCGCCGAGCCCGATGGAGAATCCCATGGTTATTCCGGCGGCGAGCCCGATCCTGGCCGGCAGGTACTCCTGGCCCATCACCACCGTGGTCCCGAACGTGCCGATGATCGCCGCCCCGGTCAGCGCGATCACCACGAAGCCCAGGACGGTCCCGGAGTAGGTAAAAGCCACGAGCAGCGGCCCGAGCACGATCATCGAGGCCGCGAGTATCGTGCGCCGCCCGAAGCGGTCGGCCAGCGGCCCCGCCGCGAGCGTCCCTACCGCGCCGGAGAACAGCATCACCGAGAGCGCGGCGTTCCCGACGGCCACCGACTCGCCGAGGACCACCGTATAGTACTGGGCCACGAGCAGCACCAGCCCGAAGTACAGCACGGACCGTGCCGTCACCACCCCGACCATCACGGTAAAGGGCCGCCACTCCTCCCGCTTCTCGCCGGAGTCTTCCGCCGAGAGTGCGGCCTCCGGGCCGTTGCCAAGTGCGGGCCTGAAAGCCCTCAGGCGCGAGAGCTCCAGGAACATTACCGCCGACATCACGGCCGCCGGGAGGAAAAGCAGGAGTGTACCGGGCATCCCGAAGGCGAGTACCGCCGGGGTGGCGAGCACGGGACCGAGCGCGAACCCCGCGTTCCCGCCCACGGAGAAGAAGCTCATGCCCGTGGCCCTGCGGGAGCCGGAGACGTAGTTCGCAAAGCGCGCGGCCTCGGGGTGGAAGGCGGCGACCCCGATCCCGCTGAGGACGATACAGGCCAGGATCAGGGGATAACCGGGCACCACCCCGACGAGCGAGATCCCGACCCCGGCTGCCAACAGCCCGAGCGGCATGAGTGCCGGGAGCGAGCGCCCGTCCGAGAAGTACCCGAACAGCGGCTGCACCACCGAGGAGCTGATCGTGGCCGCTAGCAGCAGCGTGCCGGCCGCCGCCAGGGAGATGCCACGCTCTGCCACGAGCAGCGGCAAGAGCGCGGCCACGGCCCCCTGATTCACGTCCGTGAACAGATGGCCGCCGGACAGCACGCTCATCGCCCGCCGGTCCACGCCCTTTACGCCGTTTGCACCCTTACGCGCCCCGGCGCTCACCCGGCTCACCTTCAACTCTCCTCCAGAAGCTCATACGGCAGTATCGTCCACGTCCGGGGCGTCCGGAGATCCCGCGCCGAGTCCAGGGTATCCCACAAGGTCTCCGCCGGATTGGTGCCCGGAGAAGGGCGTGCGGAGCGGGGAGGCTTTATCTTTATCCAGCCCGCCTTCCCATCCAGCCCGGCGAGCTCGCGGGCCTGTTCCACCGCGTCCTCGAAGCCCCCGATATCGTCCACGAGGCCCCTGTCGAGAGCCTCCTCCCCGGTCCACACTCGTCCCCCGGCGAGGGGCTCCACGTCCTCAGCGGGCATGTCCCGGCCCCGGGCGACCCTGTCCTTGAACTCCTCGTAGAACCCTCCTAGCTGGGCGCGGAGTACGGACAGCTCGTCTTCGTCCGGGCGCCGAGTGGTATCGAGCAGCCCGGCCCGAGCGCCGCGCTCGACCGAGACCGGCGTGATCCCGGCCTTGCCGTAGACTCCCGAGAGCACCGGGCGGGTTATGACCACGCCTATGGAGCCGGTGGTGGTGTTGCGGCGGGTGAGTATCCTGCTCGCGGCGGCGGAGACGTAGTAGCCGCCGGATGCCGCGTACTCCCCCATCAGCACGACCACGGGCTTCTTGCGGCGGATGCGGTCTACCTCGCGCCAAATCAGGTCCGACGCCAGCGCGTCGCCGCCCCGGGAGTCCACGCTAAACAGCACCGCCCCGACCGACCGCGCCGCCTCCGCCCGCCGTAACGCCCCGATCACGGTCTCGCTGCCGGCCTGCTCCCCGCCGACGAACGGCACCGGCACCGGGAGCCGCCGGCTCCTGCCGCGCACGATCACCCCCGACAACGGGACCACTCCTACCCGCGTACCCCGTCTGAGCCGCCGGTACGGCCTGCGCAGTACCTTCCGTGCCGCCTCCCACTCCCGGACGCTCGCCCCGGACTCGTCGCCGAGACGGGCGGGCAGCTCGTCCTCGTACACAGCGCCGTCTAGCAACCCGGCCTCGACGGCCCCGGCCGCGCTGTAAGGTGCGGAGTCCACGAGCTCCCGCGCCCGCTCCCCGGTCACCGAGCGCCCCTCGGAGATCGCGGATATTACGCTCTCGAACCTGCGCTCGACCAGCCGCTCGGTCTGCTCGCGTGCCTCCGGGGAGAAGTCGTTGCGGGTAAACGTGTCCCCGGCCGACTTGTAGGGCGAGACGGCCACCACCTCCGCCTCGGCCCCGATCCTGTCCAGCGCATCCTTGAGGAAGTTGACCCGCGTGCCGACCCCGACGACCCCCACGGTAGACAGCGGGGATGCGAGCACCTCGTCTGCGGCGCAGGCCATGTAGTAGGAACGGGTATCCGGCTCCTGCAGATACACGACCACCCGCCCGCCGCCGGAGCGGAAGGCCGAGATCTCTCGCCGCAACTCCTCCAGAGCAGCCCAGCCCGCGTCGAGCTCTTGGACCCGGAGGATCACACCCCGCGCACGGCCGTCTCCAGAGATGCGACGCAGGCGGGACCGGACCTCCTCCAGGCTCGGCGGGACCGGCGCGCCGCGAACCCCGAGCCTCCTCAAAAGCCCCGTCTCCGGCGCAAACTCCGGCAACGCGCCCGAGACCTGTATAACCACATACTCCGGGGCACGGCCGAGCGAGCGACGCACGTTGGAGAGCAGGATCCAGAGGTTCGCGAAGAAGCTAGAGATTACAGACATAGACTCCTATCTTACACCCGCCCCGTGTAACTGACTGTAACTGGTTGTAACGGGCTGCTTCCCGGCGGAGCGGGAGCGCGGAGGCCGTATCGCAGAGGCCGTATGGTAGACTCTTTTCAAGAATGATTATTAGTCGGGTACACCACAAGAATCGCGGGAGCCTGTGATGGCCGTAGTCAGCGAGCAAGATGTGCGCGATAAGCTGCGGCTCTCGGGGTACACGATGACCTCCCAGCGCCGGGCCGTACTGGACGCCCTTGAGTCGTCCTCGGGCCATCCTTCGGCGGAGGACGTGTACCTGCTGGTCAAGAGGCGCAACCCCCGAGTCGCGCTCGGGACCGTGTACCAGGCACTCTCAGTCCTAGAAGAGGTCGGGGTCATAGAGTCCAAGCGCTGGTCGGACTCCCCGACTCGCTACGACGTCAACACCGTGCCCCACACCGACGTCCGCTGCCTGAAGTGCGGCGCGGTGGACGAGGTGCCCGGCGTCGAGTACGGAGGGCTCGAGAACACCGTGCACGCGAACACGGACTACCAGGTCACGAACGTCTCGCTCGTTATCGAGGGCCTCTGCCCCGCCTGCCAGAAGGAAAGCTAACCCCCCGGCGGGTCTCCCACACTAGAGAATCCCACGACACGCGGCGCGCTCCCCGATTGCGCGGGACGTTCGAGGCCGCGCCTTTACCCCGAATCTTGCCGGGGTTAACCTGAACGGCGCCATGTCTTCCGCAGAGGATACAGACCCGCCGCATCCACCCTCCGGGGCTCCAGAGCCCGGCGAGTACCACGAGGCCCTGAGCCGGGAGGAGAGGCTCGTCCGGTTGATCCGGGAGATAGAGCAGGCCGCCGGCGGCCTCGCGGAAGGGGTGTCCGGGGAAGAGGCTACGGGTGAGTCGCAGGAGCACAGTCGGAAGCCGGACGGGCCGGAGGCGCTCAGAGACGCCGCCCGGCGCTGGAGCGGGGAGTTGGATCTCGTCCGCCGGGGCTCCGGAGAACCCGTAGGGTCACGAAGCCCCAACCAGAACCGTGAAGAGCATCTGCAAAGGCTCCTGGCGGAGAAGGACGCCGAGCTACGTACGCTCCGAGTCGCCGCCGCCGGGCGGGAGCTGGATCTCCAGCGGGAGCACGCCACGGAGTCGCGGCGTCAGCAAGAGGAGATAGCGTCGCTCAAGCAGCGGCTCGCGGAGGCCGAGGAGACGTCCAGTGCGGCCCGCGACGAGGAACTGCGAGAGGTCAAGCGGCTCGCCTACGAGCGCGAGAGCGAGCTACGCCGGGCAAGCGCCGAGAAGCTCTCCGAGGCCAAGCGGGACGCGGAGCGCAGGATCTCCGCGCTCCGGGCCCAGCGCGAGGCGGATAACAGGTCCCTCACCCAGACCCACGCCACCGAGAGGGCCCGTAAGCAAGAGGAGCTGGAGAGCCTGCGTCTCCGGCGGCTCTCCGAGACCCGGGTCTACGGTAGCCGCCTGGAGGAGCTGGCCCGGGATAGCGCCGGGGTGCGCACCTCGCTAGAGGAGGCCGTCGCAAAGCTGCGCGAGAAGCATGAGGCGGAGCGCGCCCGGCTCGCGGAACGCGTCGAGGTCCTGGAAGAAGAGCTGGAGGAACAGGAGGCCATAACGGTAGGCCTGCTCGCGGAGCTCGGCTACCTGCGCGGCGGGCACCGTCACCCTGAGCTACCCGGCTCTCCGGGCTCCGCGGGAGAGCTGGAGAAGAAAGAGGAACGGCCGCGGGACGAGAATCAATACAGGACACACAAGGTGCAAGAAGTTCTGCGGGAACTGCGGGAGATGGGCGAGGTCAGGTCCCCCGGCGACCTGCTCGGAGAAGGGCTCACGCTCTTCAACGAGAGCGAGCACGTAAACGTGATACGCGCAATCTGCAAGTCCCTCGGCGAGCCGGAGGTCTACGCGACGCTGGAAGACCGGTCCGGAACCACGATAATAACGCTCCTCTGGGCCGGCATGAACTGGCGGCGTTACGTGTCGGAGCCCCGGGCAGCGGACGGGCCAAAGGTATACCTCGCCGGATACGGGGAGGGCGACCACCAGCCTCCCCTCCCGGAACCGGGGCCCAACGCCCGGCTCGACGCGCAGGGTCTACTTGCCCTCGGCGTCCGCCCCCTCTGAAGCCTCCTGCCTCGCGGCTTCTCTTTTGGACTTGGCCCGCTCCCGGGCCTCTCTCTTGCGGGAGACCTCCAGGTTATGCGTATACACCTCTTCCCCGCGCCGCGCCCCCAGGTAGGCCGCGGCCACTGAGACCGCGAAGAGCGCGGCGGTAAAGAGTATCTCCCCGCCCGTTCTGAGGTTCGCGAGAGGGTCCTGCTCTGTCTCGAAAAACAGGAGGGTGCCGAGGTTCACCGCCAGAGAGACGGCGAACGAGATCACCGCCACCGCCACGCCGTGCAGCCTGCGCCAGAAAGGGGCCCGGTAGCTCGCCAGCATCCCCCCGAAGTAGAAAGCCATACCAACCACCACGGCCACGACGAGCCCGATGAAAGGCGTCATGCGGGCGCCCTCGATGCCCATGAAGACCGTGAACACCGGGGCCACGATACCCAGCAGCACGATGCCCCCGATCACGAGCGCCAGGATCATACCGAACACGATTGCGATAAGGCTTCTCATCTGGGGAGATTGTAACAGCGGCCCCGCCCCCGCCCGGTAAGATGCCGCACACGGCCCCGTACTATCCGGCTTCCTCCAGCGCAGCGACGAGCTCCCGGCAGAAGTCCGGGATGTCCGGCACCACCCGGCCCCACACGATGTTGCCGTCACGGAACGCGGCCTCGTCCGCCCACTCGGCTCCGGCGTTCACGAGGTCGTCCTTTATCCCCAGAGACCCCGTGGCCCGGCCGCCGCCCACTATACCGGCCGATATACCGACCAGCCCGCCGTGGCAGATGATCCCGACCGGCTTCCCCGCCTCGTGCACCATCCTAACGAGGGTCGTGATCTCCTCGTAACGCCGCAGCTTGTCCGGGGCCCAGCCGCCCGGTATCACGAGCCCGGCGAGCCCGTCCGCATCTACCTCACCGGCGGTAACGTCCGCCCGTCCCTCGAGACCGTGCTTCCCGGAGACCGGCTCGAGATCCGGCCCCACCGAGACGACCTCCGCACCTTCTTCCCGGAGACGCATCACCGTCACCCAGTACTCCAGATCCTCGAATCCCCCGGCCACCAGGACGGCCACCCTCTTACCCCGTAGCCTCACGCCCGCTCCTCTCCTCGTCCCTACCGCTCCTGACACCCCCGGAAAGCAACGCGTCGACCTCCCGGCGCGCCTCCTCGCCCCCGGACTCGAGCGCCCGGGCAAGCTCGGGAACCGCCTCTGAGCCGAGACCCTCGGACAATAGACTCCCGGCGCGTTTTAGATGCACCTCATAGCCTCTGACCTCGTTACCGGTACTGTGGGGATCACCCCCGCCCCCGGCGTCCGCTCCGGCCTCTTTGGGCTCCTCGGGTTCCTCACCCCGGACGAGGGCCAGTATCTCCTCGCCGTATCGCGCCGCCCGGCGCAGCCCGACACCTTTTATCGCGCCGAGCTCGTGGGTGGTTCGCGGCTTGAGGGCCGAGATCTCCTCTATGTGAGAGTTGTGGAGCACGACGTACGCCGGAACCTTCTGCCGGCTGGACTGCTCGGAGCGCCAGCGCCGCAGCCGCTCGAAAAGCTCCGGGTCCGGTTCGGGGCCGCCTCCCGCCCCCGAACCGCCGGGGACCGCGTCAGGCACCACCGGCGCGGCCAGCGCCTCTCCTCGGGCCTCTGTACGTATCTCCGTGCGGGCACCTCCGCGACTCTCTCCGAGACACACGTCGCACCCGCCGCAGGGAGCGACCTCTTCCTGATCCCCGAAGCGCCGCAGTAGATGCTCCCGCCGGCAGCTATCGAGCTCGGCGTAGGCTCTCACCTCGTCGAGCTGGTCGTAGGCTCTTCCTTTACGGCGCTTGAGCCGGCTCGAAACGTCCCGCCGGCTCGGGCCGTCGAGGTGGTTCCGGCGCAGCCTCACGTCCACCAGGGCCCCGCGGGGCACGGCCTCCGCGACTCCGGAGGCCATCATCCGGTACACGGAGGCCTGGGCAACCGCCGGACGGACCCCGGCGCGCCGGGCGAGCTCTGGCAAGCCTATATCACCGCCGCCGGGCATCGCGGCGTGTACGGCGGACATCTCGGGGCGCATCTCACCCGGCTCCTCCTCGACCCGGCGCACCTCGAGCTCGGCCCACAGATCATAGCCCCGCCGCAGGAGGCCGGCGTCCTCCAGCCCCGCGAGCAGCACGCCCGCCATGTCCCGCTCCACCCCGCCAAGGCCATCCAGCGACCCGGGAGGCAGGCTCACGTGCCCATCGTCTCCGGCGGCCCGGGCCAGCGCGGCAAAGAACTCCCCGGCCTCGTCCTCGCCGCCACTCACCCCCAGTAGCCGCTTCCGCCTCCCCAGGTCCTCGCCGCGGTAGACTAGGACGCACGTCGCGGGGGCCCCGTCCCTGCCGGCCCGCCCGGACTCCTGCAGGTAATTCGGCAGGCTGGGCGGAGCGGCGGCGTGTATTACGAAGCGCACGTTGGGCTTGTCCACCCCCATCCCGAAAGCCACCGTCGCGACCACCACGGAGAGCTCGTCGGTCATGAAACGCTCCTGCACCCCCGAGCGCTCCCCGTCGCCGAGGCCGGCATGATAATGCTCGGCGTCGAGCCCGGCCCGCCGCAACTCCGCCGCCAGCTCCTCGCACTCCTTACGGGTGAAGCAGTACACGATCCCGGAGCCACCCGAGGCCCGCGCCGTTTCGAGCACCAGCGGCAGCTTCTCGGCCTTCTTTTTTGCCGGTATAACCCTGTACGTGAGGTTTGGTCTGTTGAAACCGGTTACGACCACCTCCGGCTCGCGCATCCCGAGCGCCCGCAGCACGTCCTGTCTCACCTGCGGGGTGGCCGTGGCCGTCAGGGCCAGGACGGGCGGGCTCCCAAGATCCCTTATCGCCTTCGGCAGAAACAGGTAATCCGGGCGGAAGTCGTGTCCCCACTCGGAGATGCAATGCGCCTCGTCGACGACGAAAAGCCCCACCCCGGAGGCCGCGCCCCGCAGCGAGAGCACGAACTCCATCGAACGCAGCCTCTCCGGCGCCACGAGCAGCATCTTGATCTCCCCGTTGCGCACACGGCGCTCTACCTCCCAGCGCTCCTCCGGGGTTAGCCCGGAGTGCAGCGCGGCCGCCCCTTCTACCTGACTCTGAAGCAGAGAGTCAACCTGGTCTTTCATCAGGGAGATCAGCGGCGAGACGATTACCGTCAGGCTGTCCAGCATGAGCGCCGGTATCTGGTAGCAGAGGCTCTTGCCGCCTCCGGTGGGCATTACCCCGAGGGTGTCCTTGCCGGAGAGTACCGCCTGTATTACCTCCTCCTGCCCCTCTCGGAAGGAGTCGAAGCCAAAGACCTCTTTTAGGACCTTGCGCGGCATATCCTCGGTGCTACGTGCCCCGTGCATCTCGTGGAGATCCGGGCTTTGGTGAGCCTCGATACCTCAGTCCCGCTCTTGTCGGTTACGCTCCCGACGCGCGGCCTGCCGGCTATTGGAGAAGCGCGGGGCCTGGCGGCGCTCCTGGGTGCCGCCCCGGTGCCTATCACGTTGGCCGACCGGGGCCTCCACCGGACGTTCCGAGGTCTCAATCAGGGTATTCATCACCCTCCGGGCTTCCTCCCGGACGCTGCCGTAGGCCAGCTTGAAGCCCAGCCCGGGCACAGCCACCGCCGGCGGGAGCGCCAGGAGGTACAGCGGCTCGTAGACGCCGGCTATGGCCGCCGGTATCGAAAGGGTGGCGCCCAGTATCCCGGCGAGTGAAAGGTATTCTCCCCGCTGCTCGTAGAGATCGGCGGTCATCTCGACCCCGCATCCCCCCGGACGTTCGTCCACGACCAGCTCTATGCAACGGGCCTTTAGCAGGGGTCTTTCTCCCGGGAGATCCAGGGCCCGCCGTAGCATGCCCAGGGCGTCGCCCGGGTCCCACAGGGAGCCGGAGTCCGTGCTGCGCCGCATCTTGAGCCCCTGCTCCGCACGCAGTAGATGCTCCAGGCGCTCGCGTGCCAGTTGAGGCGGCGTCCCGAGCTGGCGCTCTATCCTCACGCGGGAGTGGCCGTAAAGCCTGTGCGTCAGGGTTTGAGCCTCCGCATACCGCCCGCTGGCACGTTCCGATATGGCCTCCCACACGCGCTCTCTGGGTACTCCGGCGCGATCCGCGGCCTCGGCGAGAGCTTCCGGGGAAATGCCCCGGGAACGTCTGCCACCGCGTGGACCACCGCTCATACCAACGGCGTTGAGCTCTACGGCCCTCCGCAGAACCGCCTCCGCCTCTGCCGGTCCGAGGCGCACGCCCTTATCTTCGGGGCTTTTAGGGCTTTTAGGACTTTTGGAACCGTTTTGCCGCTCTCGCAACCCGGAGCGCCTAGCGGCTCTCGCCAGCCGCAGCGGCGAAGATCCTCGGGGCGTCCTTGAAGTAGGACCAGCCGGAGATCACGGTGAGCACGACCGCGACGAGCATCAGGATCCAGCCTACGGTGAGCAGGGTGTCCGCCGGTCCGATACCGGCGTAGCCGACGAGCAGAACGAACACCGCGAGGCTCTGGGAGTTCATCTTGGCCTTGCCCCAGCTATTGGCCGCTATAACCTCCCCGCTCTCCAGGGCGACCATCCTGAGACCGGTAACTCCAAACTCCCGGATGACCATGATCGCCGCCATCCAGGCCGCCATTACTCCTTCACCGACGAGCACGAAGAACAGGGACACGATCAGCGCCTTGTCGGCTATGGAGTCCATCAGCTTACCGAAGTTGGTCACCTTGCCGCTGCTGCGCGCCGCCACGCCGTCCAGGTAGTCGGTGATCAAAGCCGCGACGTACAGAACCACCGCCAGCGTCAACGCGCCGGGGAACGGTATGTAGATGGCCAGCATGATTGGCGCGACTCCCACAAGACGCGCGACCGTTAGCTGATTGGCGAGATTCATCCTATCCCTGCCGTCTCTGGCTCTCGTGTATCACCCGTAACACGCACACTTCTCAAAGCCGTCTCGAAACCATCCCCTGCTAGCCCTGCGAAACTATTTGGACGCGTCGAACATGTCCAAGCTAGCACCTTTGGCCGAAACGCTCAAGAGGTTCAAGAGGCCGGACCCTATCCGGAGGATGGGATCCGGCCCTTATCAACCTCGACGTAAGGTTACGGTAGAGGGTTAAACAACCGGCACGACCTACTCGTCGGAGCCCCGGAGCTGGGTAACAGCGGGACGCATGAAGAGGCCGAGGATCCAGTCCGCCGCGATTCTGGCCTTGCTCTGCGGGCTCTGGAGGCGGAACAGGTAGGCCGCCCTCCAGAAAAGCGCGGCCCAGAGGCCGGTGAAGCGGACGCCCATGACCTCGTTGACGGCAAAATCCCCGCCGATCTCGACGAGCTGACCGATAGGCTTGTACTCGAAGTGGGCCATCTCCTCTTCGCGGCCGTCTATCGTCTTCAGGATGTTATCCGCGACGGCGTAGCCCTGCTGGTTGGCGGCCTGCGCGGTGGGCGGCGAGAAGTTGCCCTTGCCGTCCGGCACGGCGGCGCAGTCGCCGATGGCCCACACGCCCGGCGTGTCCTCCACGCGCATGTACTCGTCCACCTTGATGCCGTTGCGCTCGTCGTAAGGCAGGCCGAGCTCGGAGATCGCGGAGTTTGGCCGGTTTCCGGCGGTCCATACCACGTTTTCGGTGTAGATCTCGGTGTCGTCGTTGAGCTTTACGCGGTCCTCGGTGATCTCCCGCGCCAGCGTCCCGGTACGGACCTCTATCCTCTTGTGTACGAGCTGCCCCCGGGCCGCGTTCTGCAGGGCGGGGTCTATCTCCGGCAGGATGTTCGGCAGCCCTTCGAGCAGGATGATCCTGACCCGGTTGGCGTCTATGTTCGGGTAATCCGGGGCGAGCGCCTCGTGGACCAGGGAGTGGATCTCGGATGCGGTCTCCACGCCCGTCGCTCCGGCGCCTATCACGACGAAGGTCAGCTTGGAGTCCGGCACGTCGCCCCGCATCATCGAGACTTCCTCGAAGCGCTCGATCACGCGGTTGCGGATTCGCTCTGCGTCCTCGACGCCCTTCATCTTCAGGCTGTTCTCCTCCACACCCGGTATGCCGAAGAAGTTGGGCTGGCCACCGAGAGAAAGCACGAGATGGTCATACGGGAAGTCCCGGCCCCCGGCGGTCACGGTCTTGTTCTCCGTGTCCACGCTCTGCAGCTCGGCCCGCCGGAAGCTCGCCCCGGCGAAGACCAGAGCCCGTCTCAGGGGCTGGGCCACGTTCCGGCTATCTATGTCGCTGGAGACGATGCCCGGCACCATCGGCCAGAAGGTAAAGAAGTTGTCCTTAGCGAGCACCAGGACGCCCACGTCGTTGCGCGACTTGATCTTCTCCATGAGCTTCGTGGCCGCCGAGTAACCCCCGAAGCCACCCCCCACGACCAGCACCTTCTCCTCGAACTGATCATACCGGGGCTTCTCCCACGGCGCGTAGCGGGGGCTCGGGTTCAAAGCCCTCCTGAGAGCCCCGAATGCCAGCGCGGTCCCGCCTACCGCCAGACCGGTGTTCACCAACTTGCTCATTTAGAGACCTCCATCGGCTCTTTGGGTCGCAGCTTTTCCGTTTAGTGCCTCAAAAGACGCTCACGCACGTAATGTTTCGTTACAAATATACTACAAGATTATACGAGAGCGTCGAGCGCAGACTGTGAATCAAACCCAAAGCCCTGCTCCGGTGTCCGCCCGGGGCCCTCCTTCGAGCCTCATTCTACCCGTTTTCCGGGAGGCGGAACCCGGTGGACGGCGGGGAGCGGGAGCCGCGCGCGGATGCACGGCCCCGTCCCACGGAGATACGGCCTTTCGCGGGCTCGAGGCTCTACCTTACCCGGGGGCCGTCTTCACCCGAGGTTTCGGAGAGTAGCGTGTTACCTCCTCTGAAGTAGCTCCTCGTCTCTCTAACCACGACCCCGGCGAGTATCAGGAGACCTACAAGGTTCGGCAACGCCATGAGGCCGTTCATAACGTCGGCGAAAAGCCAAGCGGGGCTAAGGGCACCTTCAGTGGAGCCAAACCGCGCCCCAATAAAGATAACGGCTATAAAGACCAGACGGTAAGGTAGCACGCCGCCGCGGCCGAACAGGTACACCATGTTGCGCTCTCCGTAGTAGGCCCAGGTGATGAGTGTAGAGAAGGCGAAGAGAGCAAGCCCGACGGCGAGCAGCACAGTGCCAAAGGACCCAAGCGACTCGGAGAACGCCGCTTGCGTGACCCTAGCACCGGAGCCTTCGTAGCCACTGCCACTCCATACTCCAGCGGTAACTATGGCAAGACCGGTAAACGAGCAGACTACTATCGTGTCTATAAAGGTCTGGGTCATCGAGACCGCCCCCTGACGCACCGACGAGGTGGTCTGGGCCGCCGCCGCAGCTATCCCGCCGGTACCGAGACCAGACTCGTTGGAGAAGATGCCCCGGGCAACACCAGAAGAGAGCACCGCGACGAAGCTAACTCCCGCAAAACCGCCGACAGCTGCGGTGCCAGTGAAAGCGTCGGATACCACGACCGCGATGGCCCCTGGAACCTGGGTTATGTTGAGCAAAATTATCAGAGCGGCTGAGAGTATGTAGAGGACTGCCATGAGAGGAACAAAGAATGAGGTGAACCTTCCTATCCAGCGTATGCCGCCCAGGATCACGATTCCGGCGCCCACAGTTAGCACAAGTCCGGTGATCCAGAGGGGGACTCCGAATGCCTGGTTTACCGCTGAAGAGGTCTCAAAAGATTGCACGGCGTTACCTATACCGAACGCCGCGATTGCGGCAAACACCGCGAACAGCGTACCCAGGGTACGTCCTAGTCGGCCTCCTATGCCCCGGCTCAAGTAGAACATAGGCCCCCCGGCCTTCTCACCGACGGCATCCGTGTCCCTGTACTTTACGCCCAGCACGGCCTCGGAGTACTTCGTCGCCATGCCGAACAGGGCGGTTACCCACATCCAGAACAGCGCGCCGGGGCCACCGATCAGTATCGCGGCACCCACACCGCCGATGTTACCCGTACCGAGCGTACCAGCGAGCGCCGTAGCCAGCGCCTGATAGTGAGATATATCGCCCTCGCTGGTAGCCTCTCTTCTTTTGACCAGCGCCAGATTTAAAGCGGAGCCGAGTTCTCGGAACTGTAGCCCACGCAACATTATGGTGAGCAAGATGCCAACCCCGAGCAGCAACGGCACCAGCAGTCCCGTTACCCCAAACAGAGAGTTACCCCAAATATACCCGCTTAGCCCCCCAAGTAGGTCTTCAATCACAGACTTGCTCCTCCCCTTGACTCGACCGCCCGGCAACCGTGGTGGCTAATGGCTCGGCCCAAGAGAGTCCCCACTCCCCGAAACTTCCGCCCAAATTCCACCCCATACCCCCGCTGCCAGCCGGATCGCACGACAACGTCCAGGCAACACACCTATAGGAGAGCAAGATAAGGACTTTTCGCGCCCCTGTCTATGGCCGGATGGAGAAAGGGGTCAGCAACCAGACTTTCAGGCCTCCCCAATCGCGACCCGTACGGTCCTCGTGCGGGGGCCGTCGAACTCAGCCAGAAAGATACCCTGCCAGCGACCGAGGTCCGGCTCGCCGTTGCGGACGAGCAGGGACTGCGACGGCCCGAAGAGGCTCGTGAGCAGATGGGAGTCGCTGTTACCCTCGGCGTGATCGAAGCGCACGTCCAGGGCATTTAGAAACGCCCGGCAGGCGGCGGCCAGGTCGCGGGGAACGTCGCGGTCGGCATCCTCGTTTACGGTTACGGCTGCGGTGGTGTGAGTCGAGGAGATCACGCAGAAACCGTCCTCTACCCCGGCCTCCCGCACTGCGCGCCGAACCTCGCCGGTTATGGAGATCAACTGGTACCGCTCTCCGGTCTCCACCCTTACGTCACTTACCCGCATCTCCGCTCCTCTCCGCAGGGTCAACTCGTAGCCTGGCATGGTAGCTGCCACGACCAGCCCTTACAGAGCCACAGGCCTCACCACTATCCACGAGTCCGGGGGCCCCGTCACGGCCAGACCGAGCAGGTACAGTCTCCGAGGTCGCCGGGAGCGTGCAACCCCGGACGGGCGTTGCGGCTCGTGTCGCGGCCCTGAAACCCTAAAAATTACGGACCAAGAAAAACCCGGTCAAAGGCACGACTCTCGACGCCGATTCGTAGCGTGGATAGCGCAGAAGATCATACAAGGCCCCGGGGCGTTGCACCTCTGGAGGGGGGTCTCCGTACCGGGGCCTTACCTTATTATCCTCCGGTCTTTGTGTACATTCTATTTCGAGCCTGTAACGGTATTGTTAATGTTTGGGGCAGAGCTTAACGGTGGGGAATGGTAAAGATTGACCGCGCGTGGGCGCGGCTGAATTTTATGGGATCTCCGAGCGGTTAGAGAGTGGGGAATGTGGATCCCGGATACGGCTAACCTCCCGGCCCATCCTCCGGCGGGGCGTCCAGTGACTCCCACAGGTAGATACAGGCCAGGGTGCGGTGTGGACGCCAGGGGTGGGAAAGGCCGCGCAATTCGCCGGGGCTAGGCATCTCGGAAAGACTGTAGGCTTTTTGTGCGGCGCGGCGGATGCCGAGGTCTCCGACCGGGAGTACGTCGGGGCGATCCAGGTGGAACATCAGGAACATGTCGGCGGTCCACCGGCCGAGTCCCCGGACCGCGACGAGCCGATCCGCAACCTCCTCGTCGGTGAGGAGGTGCAGCGAGCCGAGATCCAGCTCCCCAGACTCCGCGTGGCGGGCGAGTTCCCGGAGATACTCGGCCTTGCGGCCGGAAAGCCCGGCGGCGCGGAGATCTGCTTCTCCGGCGGCGAGCACCTCGGCCGGCGAAGGGGTACGGCCTCCGAACAGGGCGGTCAGGCGCTCGTAGATGGTGCGGGCAGCTTTCGTGGAGAGCTGCTGCCCTACTATGGAGCGTACCAGCGCGCCGTAGGCGTCTTTGGGACGGCCCCTACGGCGGCGGGTGCGGTCCAGCGGCCCGATCCGGCTCACGAGCGCGGCTATCACCGGGTCTGGACCGGCGCGTAGATGCTCAAAACCCGCCTCTACGTCGGGACGAGAGGCGGGGTCCTGGGGGCGATGCTCTGGCAACGGGGAGACTCCCGGCACGTTGACCGGAGGCTCGTCAGGCAAACAGGGCCCGGCCGGAGGCTACCCGGCGTCTACCGGCCGAAGAATAGCTTGGCGGCCGGGCTCATCATCTCCGGGCTCCACATGGGCTCGAAGGTGAGCTGGGTGTTGGTGGTCTCCACACCCTCTATCGCCAGGGTCTCGGTCTCTACCTGCTCCTGGATCATATCCCCCACGGGGCACATGGGGCTCGTCAGGGAGAACTTCACGTCCACGTGACGGCCGTCCTCGTGGACCTCGACGTCGTAGATCAAACCAAGCTCCACGAGGTCCATCCCGATCTCGGGGTCTATGACGTTTCTAAGCTGATCCCGCACGCGCTCTTCGGTTAGCACCCTTTCACCTCTTTTTTCGCCGCTTTTTTCGTCTCTCTCGCCTTTTTCGCCTTCTGGAGCTCCCGCCCAGGGCTTTCGCCGGGGCGATGAGGCTTACTCCGCCTGCACTGCTCCGCACGCCTCGGCTTTACAGCAATTGTAAATTCTCCGGCCCGGTTTTCCACTCCCAGCTATTTCTCTCCTCCTTCTCCGGCCCCTCTTCTCCGGCCACCTGGGAGCAGAGCCCAGCCCGGGAGCGCATGGAAAGGTGAGGACTCAAGAGACTTCCGAGATGGCGACCAGCTCCTGTTCCAGGCGGTGGAGTTGTCGGAAGAGGTCGTGCTCGGGATGTAGGCCTTCCGGGGTCATCGGGCTCTTGAAGTAGAAGGAGAGCCAGTCCTGGACGCCTCCCATGCCGGATCTCCGGGCCAAATCTAGAAGTAGCGCGAGGTCCAGCACCAGCGGGGCGGCGAGGATGGAGTCGCGGGCGAGGAGGTTTATCTTGATCTGCATCGGGTACCCGAGCCAGCCGGTGAGGTCCGCGTTGTCCCAGCCCTCCTTCGCGTCGCCGCGAGGCGGATAGTAGTTGATGTCCACGGTGTGGGACATGCTCTCGTACAGCTCGGGGTATAGGCCGGGGTCCAGGATGCTCTCGAGAGCGGAGAGCTTGGAGACCTCCTTGCTCTTGTGGCTCTCCGGGTCTTCTAGCACCATGCCGTCGCGGTTGCCGAGGAGGTTGGTCGAGAACCAGCCTTCGAGCCCGAGCGCCCGGGCGCGAATTCCGGGGGCGAGGATGGTCTTTATGAGGGTCTGGCCGGTCTTGAAATCCTTCCCGGCCACGGGGACACCGAGCTCTGCGGCGAGTTGTAGCAGGGCGGGTATCTCGACGGCCAGGCTCGGCGCGCCATTGGCGTAGGGAACCCCCTCCCGGATGGCGGCGTAAGCGTAGATCATGGCCGGCGAGATCGCGGGGTCCGACTCTTCGAGCGCCCGCTCGAAGTCCTCCAGGCCGTGGTGGGCCTTCCGGGGTTGGGCGTAGGCCTCGGTCGAGGCGCAGGAGATCATGACCACCCGGTCCAGGCCGTTGACCCGCTTGAACTCACGGATGTCCTCCCGCACGAGCTCCGCTGCCTCTCGCAGAGACGTGTAGCTCTTTACGTGTGACCCCTCCAGCCGGCTCACATAACGGGGGTCGAAGACGGCCGCCATGGGCTCGATGGCCCGGAGGCATTCACGGGCGGACTCCAGGTGGGCTTCGGAGAGCACGCCGGCGGCTCTCGCGGCCTCGTACCCGTCGTCGGCGACGACGTCCCAGCCGCCGACTACGATATCTCCGACGCTGGAGAGCGGGACGATATCCTTTATCCTTCGCGCCTTCTCCCCGGCGGCGTCCCGGATAACGCCGAGCTGGGTCAAGGAGCCGACGGGGTCGGTCTCTCCACGCCGGATCAGGTCCAGCCCGGCGGCGAACGTCGTGGCCACGGAGCCCAGCCCCGGAATCAGCACCCCGAGCCTGCCGGAGGACCGCTCCGGCTCTTCCGCATGATCCGTTCGTTGCATCTGCTCCCTGCCTTTTCTCGCGCTTCTCACCGGCTACCGGTGGAGCTTAACCTGAGACCGGCAGAGCCGTGGATCCTTCTCCTCTTCCGAGTCGTTTAGACCCTGATTATTTAGAGAGCACCTCTCATGGCACTCATCCACCGTTTAGCGGGGTTTATACGCAACATCTTGCGGATAACCGGAAATGTCAGGGGTCAAGCAGGCTGGCGGATAATGACGAGGGCGACGAGAAACATGGTGGCGGCCAGCCCGGCGGCGGCGTAGTAGGCACCGGTAATGCCCAGCGCGGCGGCCGAGGCACCCATGACGAGCGGCCCGATGGTCTGGCCCAGACGGAGGCCCATGCCGTTCAGGGCTAGCAGTGCGCCCCGGCTCTCGGAGGAGGTGGACCCGGCGAGCAGGGAGAAGATGTTCGGGAGGTTTATCCCCTGCGCGACCCCGAAGATCACGGTGGGTATGAGCAAATACGGGAGCGCGGGCATCAGGGGTATTGCGGATAGCGCCACGGCGTACAGCACGAACGCGATCCTCACGAGAGTCATTCCGTCCACGATTCGGGCGATACGTCCCAGCTGCAAAGAGGTCAGGGCCGTGGTGAAGGACGCGCTCGACAGGATCAGACCGACCAGCAGGGGCGAGGCGCCGAAGGAGCCGTCGAGCAGGATCGGGAGGTACGTGATCTGGGGCCCGTACAGGATCACGAACGTGACCAGCGTGGCGCCCAGCAGCCCGGCGGTGCGCCGGTCCTTGAGGCTGTCCCGGATGTCTCTGAAATACTGTTTGAGGCTCTCCCCGCCCTCCGGCTCGGGGTTATGCAGGAAGAACAGCACCAGCAGGCCCACGGGGACGGCCACCAGGGGTAGAGCGAAAGGGTAGTGCCAGCCCAGTATGGCGAGAGCGCCGCCAATCGCCGGGTAGCTACCCGTGCCCAGGGAGAGGATACTGGAGTTGTAGCCCATCGCCGTATCGCGGTCGTTGCCGGAAAAGATGTCGCCGATCATGGTCACGTTGATCGTGCCGAGCGCCGCGGCGCCGCAGCCCTGTAGAAAGCGCAGGATCAGCAGCGCCTCTATACCCGGAGCCAGCGCGCACGCGCCACCGGCGATACCGAAAAGAAACAGGGAGGGCACGAGCACCCTTTTGCGTCCGAGCCGGTCCGAGAGGATACCGAGAACCGGAGTCAGCGCTACCCCCGGCAGGGTAAACACCGTGAGCAGCAGCCCGACCCGGCCTGCTGAGAGTCCAAGCTCTTCCGAGACCTCCGGCAGCGCCGGGGTTATAACGGCCGCCCCCATGACGGCCATCAGGGTCACGGCGAAGATGATCCGCAGGTTGTGGTTCCTGTGGACCGGTTGCCCGCCCCCGCTCTCTCCCGCCGCGCTCACGAGGACGAAAGTTAGCACCTCTGCATACCTCACGTAGCGATGGCATACACAAGGCGTGCGCCGGAGGCAAGGCTACGGGCGTGAGGCCGTTAGCCTGGACTCCAGCCGAGGCGGCACAGGAGCCCGGCGGTCATCGCGGCGGTTGCGCCCCAGATCTCGTACCGCCGCAGCGTCCCCCCGCCGCCGACGGTGACGCCGTCCACGGCGAAGACCGGCACCTCGTAGCGGCGGCCGTCGCGGCTCCACGGGACCCGCTGGAAGGCGCTGCCGGACATCAGGTCCGCGAGGGGCACGGTGAAGATCTCCTCCACCTCTTCGGGGGCGAGCGCAAGCTCCGCCCTGGTGGGCAGCAGGCCGACGAACGGGCTTACCCGGTAGTCGCTCGGGGGAATGTACATCTCCTCCAGCTGGCCGAGGATCTCGATCTCCGCTCGCGGGAGACCAACCTCCTCGCGGGTCTCGCGTAGCGCCGTCTCCAGCAGCGAGCCGTCGGAAGGCTCCATGCCGCCGCCGGGGAATGAGATCTGCCCCGCGTGATCCTGCAGGTGGCCTTTTCTGAGCGTGTACAGGACGTGCGCCCCCCCGGCGTGGGGTATCACGGGTATCAGCACGGCGGCGCGGCGGGAGCCGTTATTCGGCGGCGGAGTCCTGGGGCGTCTGTGGCCGGTTTCGAGGTCCACGGGCGAGAAGCTCTCGTACACCTCGCGCCAGCCCTCGAAAGGGGTCGCGGTCGCGGCCCTCAGCCGGGACTCGAAGCCCCCGGGCGAGCCATTCGGTGCGGTGTCGGCGTCGTTTTCCTGATCCGGTTGCGTCACGCGTCCAATGATAGATCATGGCCACGACGCCTTCCGTGCGCGCCCGTACGCTCCGGTAGCTCGGTAGCTCCGGCGGGCGCTACGGAACTACGAAGAGCCATCCGCGGCGGACTCGGCGGACTCGGTTCCAAATGCCGGCATTACGGCCGGTATGTCTATGCCCTCCTCGGCGTAACGGCGGTGGAGGCGCTTCATAAACTCGTGCTTTACCGCGAACTGGTCCACGAACTCCCGGATGGTCAGGATCACGGAGAAGTCGACGCTCATCTCTCCGAAGTTGTTATAGCGGACGAGCGGCTCCGTCTCGGCGACGCAGCCGGGGACCTCCTGCAGGATCTCACGCCCGACCTCCAGCGTCACCTCCTCGACGCGGGCGAGGTCCATGCCGTACCCGACGCGGGCCGGAATGATGAGCGAGAGCTGCTTGCCCGGCTGATAGTAGTTGGTGATGATGGAGTTCGACATCGTCGAGTTCGGCACGATGATGGTGTTGTTGTTCAGGGACCGGATCGTGGTGTTGCGCCAGGTTATGTCGGTGACGTAGCCCTCGTCACCGGACTCCAGACTCACGTAATCGTTTGGCCGCAGCTGGCGCGAGAGGATTATAACTATGCCCGAGAAGAAGTTGGCGAGCGTCTCCTGCAAGGCCAGGGCCACGGCAAGACCACCGACACCGAGAGCCGTGAGTATCGGGGCGACCGCCACGCCGATGGACTGGAGCGAGATCAAGCCCGCCAGCGTGAAGATCACGATCCCGGAGACGTTCACCAGCAGCGACGAGGATGGCAGACCCTTGATCTGGCTCGTGTACAGCTTTATGAAGCCGTTGGCTATCCGGGTCAGGAGCACCGCCACAGAGATGATAAAGGCCACGGTCAAGCCGGAGGTGACCACGTTGAAGAGCGTGACGTTGTCGCCGCTTCCACGCTCGAAGAAGGTGAGAGAGCCACTGTACGCCGCCAAGTAGATCCCGATCAGACCGAACCACACGGTGACCACGTAGCGCAGCGAGTCAAAGATGATGTCGTCGCTATACCAGTAGTTACTCGAGGCTCGATAACGTAGCCAACGCAGCACCGTCTTCTCGAAGATAAACCCGAGGACGAACCCACCGAACACCAGAGCCAGCGGCACCAGATACCGCATGGCACTGTTCTCTCCACCGGACCAGGTAACGTCAGCTATACGTGTGAGCAGCTCTCTCAACTATTGCCTCCGGCTCGACACGCGGAGCTTTCTCGCACCGCGCCAACTTCTATAAACCGCTCCGGCAAGATTCTCTCACGCCGGGCGGCGGGAGTATATTATGTCGCTCGGGAGCTTTACACGGATTCTACGGGCGCCGCCGCGAAACCTTCCGAGGAGTCAAACGCAGCGGGCGGCATCGTCTATTCTGGGACGCTCCGGATACTGAGTGGAGGTTGTATAAACCTATGACGAGGCGCGAGCCCACCAAGCGAGAGCTTTATCCGCACTTTCTACAGCTACAGACGCGCTGGATGGACAATGATGTCTACGGTCACGTAAACAACGTCATCTACTACTCGTACTTCGATACCGTGGTAAACGAGTACCTGATCTCCTCCGGCGTGCTGGATATCTCCGGCGGGGAGGTCATAGGCCTCGTGGCGCACACCGAGTGCGACTACTTCGCGCCCCTCTCGTTTCCGCAAAAGGTGGACGCCGGGCTGCGCGTCGAGCGCCTGGGCGGATCGAGCGTGACCTACGAGATCGGGCTGTTCGACCCCGGCTCCGACGAGGCGGTGGCCGTGGGAAGCTTCGTACACGTCTACGTGGACCGCGAGACCCGGCGCTCCACCGGCCTCCCGGCGCCGCTCAGAGAAGCGCTGGAAAGGTTAACCACCGGCGGCACCGGATAGCCCGAGCAGGTTTAAACGGTGTGATCGAGGATGGGAGCCTCTTCGTATATCTCAGTCTCCGTGGAGCCACTCCCGGAGCTGGTGCCGGGCGTTGAAGAAGGATCTGTAGGAGAGCAGGCCGACGGAGATCGCGGCGATAGAGACGCTGCCGAGCAGCATGTACAGCACGACCATCTGCAGGCGCACCGCTTCGAGCGGGTCCGCCCCGCCGATGATCATGCCGGCCATCGCCCCGGGCAGGAACACTATACCGGCGGTCTTTGTAGAGTCTATAAGCGGTATCAGCGCGCTTTTCAGGGAGCTCTTGACTATCGGGGAGAGGGCGACGCGCCCGGTCGCCCCGAGCGCGAGGGCCGCCTCGACCTTGTCGCGCTGCTCGCGCACGTCGTCCCGGACCCGCACCAGCGTCAGGCTCGTCGCGTTCATGGAGTTCCCGATAACCATGCCGCCGAGCGGGATCAGGTACCGCGCCGTCGGTGGGATCACGCCGAGCAGTAGCAGAAGTCCCAGGGTACACAGCGCCGCCAGCGCCACGGCCCCGGTGGCGAGCGGCAGCGCGCCCGGCACCTCGGCGGAGCGCCGCGAGGAGGTCCAGCCCGCGAAGCCCACCATCGCGGCGAGGAGCAGGACCACGTACCCCACGCCCTCCAGCCCGAAGATGAAGTTTATGACGTAGCCTATCGCCGCGAGCTGGACGAAGGAGCGCACCACCGCAATACCAAGGTCCTTCTCCAACTCGAGCCGCTGCCAGAGGCTGAGGGCAACCGCCACCGCGACCAGCGCGAGCGCGAGCAGCCCCGAGACCAGGGTGGAAAGACCCTGTACATCTCCCACCCCTACGAGCCCCCGGAGACCAGCCTGCGGGCCTCCCGTCCGGCGGCCGAGAAGAACTCTCCGGTCCGCCATTGGCCCACGCTCTGCCCGGCGGATAACAGCACCACGCTATCGGCCACGCGCCGGACCTGCTCCAGGTCGTGGCTGACGAGCATCACGGTCAGGCCGGAACGGTCGGCCAGGTCCCGGATCATACCTTCCATGCCGCGGCGGGCCGCCTCGTCCAGCGAGCTCGTAGGCTCGTCCATGAGGAGAGCCTGCGGCCGGAGCGCGAGCGCCCGGGCCACGGAGACCCGCTGCTGCTGGCCCACGGAGAGGCTCTGGGGGTCACGGCTGCACAAGGAGCCGTCCAGGCCCACGCTATCCAGCAGAGCCTCCACATCCGCCACCGAACCCGCGAGCCGGGCGCCGTAGATCACGGCGTCCTCGACCGTATCCCCGAAAAGCGCCGGTAGCTGCAGGACCATCCCAACCCGGCGTCTCAGTGCTAGCGTATCCAGCAGTCTCGTTGGCTCGCCGTCCAGATAAACCTCGCCGGAGGTTGGCTCGATCAGGCGATTCACGGCCCGGAGGAGGGTGCTCTTTCCCGCCCCGGAGGGACCGACGACCGCCGTCACCTCTCCCGTTACCGCCGAAACGTCCACGCCCGCGAGTATCTCCGTCCCCTGCCGGACGTACCGGAGGTCTTCTACCCGGATCTTCTCTGTCATCGCGCCCATCCCGGCGGCGGATGGACCCCCGTCACCGGCTCGTCAAGCTCGTCCATAAGAGAAAACTAGCGGAGCCGGCCCGCAAATGCCACGATCTCACGCTACTAGCGAACGGGGTCTTACCCCCAGACGGCCCGGAGGAGCTAGAGGGAAATCCTGGATCACATGCCCTCTTTGGCGCTGTATCTAGTGCCCTACCTGACGCCCTCCCGGATCTCCTCGTCGCGCCGCCAGCGCAGGGCCCGGACGAGGTCCTTGCGGATGCGGCGGCTCGTAAAGAGCGCGGCGACCGCGATCACGAACAGCCCGATGGCGACCGCCACCTCGACCCACTCTCCGGTGACCAGACCGGCTCCAAGACCTACCGTGAACACCTTCGGGGAGGCGGTGACGAAGGTGACCGCCGCGAACTGCCACAGCGGCAGCCGGTGGGCCAGGCCGGCGGCGAGGCTCACGAAGTTGAACGGTATCGGCATGACCACCCTGAAGAACAGCAGCTCGCGCCAACCGCCCAGGCCCCGGTCCAGGACCCGGTCCACAAGCTCCATGCGGCCCTCGCCCACCAGCCTGCTAACCAGTCCCCGCCCGGCCCAGCGGGAGAGCACGAACAGTATGCAGGCGCCCAGCGTATCCCCGGCCGCCGTGAGCAGAACCCCTCCGATGAGCCCGAAGAGCGCGCCGGAGGCGACGTTCAACGGGTATCCCACTACGGGGATAGTCATGAAGACCAACGCCTTCGCCAGCACGTAGGTTAGCGGGGCGAGCGCGCCCGTCTGCTCGACCCACTCCCGCAGGATCAGCCCGACCGCCTGTACCTGTTCCAGCCAGACGGAGACCCGCCCGACGCCGCCTACCGCCTGTACGACGAGAAAGCCCACCGCGAGCAGAGCCAGTAGCGAGATCAGGGCGACCAGAAGCGTCTTGCGCCACGGCTTGATCGCCCATGTGATCCGCCTCAAATGACTCATTGCCGCCTCTCCTCTACTCGTGTATCTTGCGCTTATGTCGTTAATGAAGATGAATCTCAATAGCATAAGCACGGTAGGCCTTCCACGGTCATTAGTCAAGGGCGTGGTCGTAGAAGATATAGCGGGTAGCGGAGCCGTCGGAAGCCGGTCTCCTCTATACCCTCTATGCCTCACGGACTCCGCAGGCTTCGTATCTGCGGGGGCGTAGCCCGTGCAGGGGCCCATCGCGGCGCCGGCGGCCCCCGGCTCCCGGGGTTCCGGCCGGACCCGCGTGCGCTGGGGGGCGGTTGCCGGCGTCGTCTTCATTCTGGCCCTCGCGGCCGGGATGCCGCTCCTCGGCCTCGGAGAGCGGCTGCGGGAGGCGGTGGAGCAGACCGGGGCCTGGTCCCCGGTGGTGTACGTCGCGGCCAAGGCGGCGGCTACCGTGGTGGCCCCTTTTAGCGGGGTCCCGTTGAAGGCGGCTTCGGGGGCGCTTTTCGGGGTCGCGGGCGGTATCTTCTACTCGGTGCTCGGGGATGTAATCGGGGGCTGCCTGTGTTTCTGGGGGGCGCGGCTCCTGGGAAGAAACACCGTCGAGCGCGTCGCGGGTAAGGGTAGCCTGGACCGTGCGGAGGAGTCCGTCTGCTACGCCGGAGGGTGGAGGGCGCTGTTGTTCGGGAGGCTCGCGCTCTCCTCGGTGTACAACCTGGTCAGCTACGCCGCCGGGCTTACGAAGCTGCCCTTCCGGCAGTATCTGATGGTGACGGTCTTCGGGGGCGTGCTGCACACCAGCTTTCTGGTGGCGCTCGGGGCGAGCACCGGGCTCGACTGGAAACTGCGACTGGTGGCCTACGCGAGTATCGCCGTGCTGGCGCTGCTGGCGCTGGTGGGCGGACGGGGCCTCCAGCGTACCCTCGCCTATAATATCCAGGTTCCGGTAGACGTAACCGATACAGATCAGGCCTACGGGGCGCAGAGCATCCCCCGGGCTTCCCGCCTCCCCGGCAGGGCCCGGCTAGCGGTACACGCGGGCCACCCGCTCCAGCGCCAGTCGGACCCCGGAGGGCAGCAGGGCCCGTAGCACGGGCAGAGCCCGGCTCTGGAGGCCGACGTGCAGCTCTGGCTTGCGGCTCCGGGCGGCTTTCACGATGGCGGCGGCCACCTCGGAAGGCTCTTTCATAAAGCGCCGGGCCCGGGTTTGCTCGGCGTTTGACCCCGAGGTGGTGAAGAAGTTCGTGTTCCGGGTCGCAGTCGGGTACACGGCGGTAACTTCTATACCGTGCTCCGCAAGCTCCGCCCGGAGGGTGAGGGTCAGGGAGTCGAGGGCGGCCTTGGTGGCGGCGTAGTTTCCCGAGTTTGGTACGGGGAGCTTCGCTACCACCGACACGACGTTCACGACGTGACCGCTCTCTGCGGGCAGCATGTGCTCAAGTGCGGCCTTGGTGGCGTGTACGGCGCCCATGTAGTTGGTCTGTAGCTGGGCCTGCATCTCGTCCGCGCCCACCTTGATAAAGGGGCGGTGCATGCCGTAGGCGGCGTTGTTCACCAAGAGATCCAAGCGGCCCCAGCGTCCGGCGGCGGCGTCCACGAACCGCCGCATCTGGGACCCGTCCGAGACGTCGGCGACCATCGTGAGAGCCTCCGGAGCATACTTCCCGAGCTTCTCACGCGCCTCCTCAAGCCGCTGCTCCCGGATATCACACAGGGCTACGTGGCAGCCCTCGCGAGCAAAAGCCAGAGCCGTCTCCGACCCGATGCCGCCGGCGCCGGTGATCACGACCACCCTGCCGCGTAGATCTTCCATGTGGTCGTCCTCCTTTCTGGCAGTTCCTGGCAGGGCAAGGGATACGAGGGCTCGTGTAACGAGCGGGCCCGCGGCCGCCCCGGCTCCGCCGGCTCTCTAAACTCTCTAAACCTCTAAAGAGCCTCTGGGATATACCCACCGGGCCTGGTGGGTACGATCTGCGAATCTCTAACGGTCCCAGTCTACGAGATAGCTCCGGGGCCGTCTGACGGCGGAGGGCTTTTGTGTGATCTCCGGCACGTCCGGGGACCTCCCCCGTTCGCGGGGTGGATAACTTCCAGGTTACGGTTTGTACGCCCTGCAATCCGGGCGGCCCTGCTCTGCGGGGCGCGGTTCGTAGGAGGCCCTAGCCGTGCAGGCTACGGCGGGACATGTGGGCGAAAGCCTCGCTACGGCGGCCCTCGTCCTTGGCGAAGATACCTCTGACGGCGGAGGTGACGGTTACGCTGCCGGGCTTTTGAACCCCCCGCATTGTCATGCAAAGGTGCTCCGCCTCGACCACCACTATAGAGCCCCTGGAGCCGGCATTATCGTACAGGGCATCCGCGATCTGGGCGGTGAGCCGCTCCTGGAGCTGGGGACGTCTGGCGTAGCCCTCCACGACGCGGGCGAGCTTGGAGAGCCCTACCACCCTGTCACGGGGGATGTATCCCACGCTCACCTTGCCCGTGAAGGGAATGAGATGATGCTCACACATGCTGTGCAGGGGGATGTCCCGGACCAGGATCATCTCGCCGTAGTCCTCGGCGAATCCGACCTCCAGATGGTCTACCGGATCTTCCGCGAGCCCGGAGAACAGGTAGGCGTAAGCGTCGGCGACGCGGCGCGGGGTATCCAGGACCCCCTCGCGCCCGGTATCCTCGCCAATGGCCTCCAGGATCTCCCGCACCGCCCGCTCTATGCGGGGGCGGTCCACGCCGCCCTCCGGGTACGCTCCGCCGCCCTCGCCATTATCCATTGATCCCACCGGCGAGACCCGGTAGCTCGAATAGCTCCGTGAGATCGGAGACGACGGCCTTGGCCTCCTCTGCGCTCTCGCCGTGGCGCGACACGAGCACGGCGTCTATGCCGCAGGATGCGGCCCCCGCAACATCCGAGACGGTATCGTTGCCGACGTGGACCACCCGCTCGCGGCTCTCTGATTCCCCGGCCACCCGCAGGGCTTCCTCGAAGATCCCGGAGTCCGGCTTCTCGATGCCCAGCTCAGCGGACGCTATGACGGCGTCGAAGTACCCGAGCCAGCCGAGCTCCGCCAGGGTCTCCGTGAGGGTGATATCCCAATTCGAGACGGCGTAGACCTTCTTGCCCCGCTCCCGCAGACCGGCGAGCACCTTTTCGGACTCCGGATAGGGGTTAAACGAGATCCTGCGGTCCGATATCTCCTCCAACAACTCGTCCGGGGCCTCCGCTTCGAGCTCCCGGGCGACCCGCAGGGCGTTTTCCCGCTTGAATGCCGCCAGCTCGTCCGGGGTGCGGTAGTTGATGTTCCCGTCTATGTGCCGCCGCACGCTCTTCCACACCGGGGCCTCGGCCCGCTCGACGGTGAGTGCCCCGCCGCGGCTGTACGGCGCAAGGTCTGCGACGTAACCCTCTACGTCAAGGTCAACCCACAGGAGGGTGCCGTCTATGTCCAGAAAGACGGTCTCGTAGCTCTGCGCGTAGCCCGGCGAGCCGCTCAACGTCCGGCCTTTGCGGCGGAGCCGAGATCGAAGCCGACGAACTCGCCGTCTTTCTGGATCAGCTCTCCGTCGGCGTACAGTTCGCCGCCTTCACGGAGGTCCGTGATCATGTCCCAGTGCACGCTGGACTCATTCGTGCCGCCGGTCATCTCGTAGGACTTGCCGATCGCAAGATGCACCGTGCCGCCGAGCTTCTCGTCGAACAGGATGTTCTTCGTGGCGCGCGGGATGCCGTAGTTCGTCCCGATGCCGAGCTCCCCGAGAAAGCGAGCGCCCTCGTCGGCGTCGAGCGAGCTCAGGAGGTACTCCTCGCCCTTCTCGGCGCTGGCCTCGACCACCTTGCCTCTCTCGAACCGGAGCCTCACGCCAGAGACCTCGCGCCCGGCCACCGCCGTCGGGACGCCGTAGTAGACGTACCCCTCGGCGGAGTCCTCGATGGGCCCGGTAAATACCTCGCCGCAGGGCATGTTGTGGGTGCCACAGCCGTTTATGAAAGTACGACCCTTTACCGAAAGTTTAAGGTCAGTCTCGGGGCCGAGGATGTGGATCTCGTCCGCCTGCTCCAGCCGCTCGGCGAGGCGCTGCTGCTCTTTCGCCTTCTCCCGCCAGAACCCGGCCGGGTCGTCCTGGTTCAGGGCCATCGCGGAGAACGAGAACTCCTCGTACTCGGCGAGGCTCATGTCGGACTCCTGGGCGAGCGCCTCGGTAGGGTACTGGGTCAGCACCCAGCGTTCCTTGCCGATCACGATCTCCTGCAGCGGCTGGTTGCGCCGGCCGAGTGCCTGCTGCTTGGCCGGGTCCACCCCGGCCAGGGCCCGGGTATTCTGTGGCGCGGAGACCGTGATAAAGGCGTCGGCCTGCTCGTAGGCGCCGAGTATCGCCGGCGGGATCTCCTCGTAGTGCAGATCGTGGGCCTTGTCGAAGAAGATCTCCTGCATCCCCGGAAAGGTTAGCTGCGGAACCGGGATCGCGCCGACCTCCAGCAGCCGCGCGTATACCTCTTTTATGAGCGGCTCCGCCCCCGTGGCCCCGGCGAGTACGACCTGGTCTCCCTCCGAAGCCTCGATGGAGTAGTCAACCAGCACCCGGGCCAGCTTTTCCAGGCGCACATCTTTCATAGCATTATCCCTCCGGCGTTTTTAATACTCATGACTCTCGGAGAGAGCTTAACACCTACGGGAGAGCGATAATCCGGGTTCAGGGTAGAGCGCCGGGACGAGCGTTGAGTAGTTGCGTGAGGCTAGCCTTCGCACTCCCCCGGACAGCACTGACAACGCCCCGGCTATCTCTCCAGTTTCGTGGAGCGGCTCAGAGCCTCGCGGGTAAACTCCAGTGACTCACGCATCCTCTTTAGTATCTTCTGCGGGTCCGGCGCGCCGAGGGGCCAGGGCTTGAGCTCCAGGCTCACGGCCCCCGTGTAGCCCTGATCCCCGAGCCCGGCCAGCAGCTCCCCCAGTGGCAGCTTGCCCTTGCCGGGCGGGCGGTGATCGTCGCGGCCTATCAGGCGCGAGTCGGAGAGGTGTACGTGCCGGAGCTGATCTTCCAGGACCTCCCGGGCATACAAGACGTCCACCCCGCTCACCCCGCAGTGACTGGTATCCAGGGTCACGTCACCGACCCCGAGAAGATCCTCCGGACGCCCGCAGGTCCGGGGGGCACGCAGCCCGAGCACGCCCTGATCCACCTCAAGCGGCATGTTCTCGACGGCCACGGCGACGCCCTGCGCCCGGGCCTCGGCGAGCGGGCCCTCGCACCACCTCTGGAGGCTGCGCCCCGCCCGTGGCGGATGGGCCACGACGACGCCGGCGCCGATCCGGGCCGCAAGATCCGCGACGCGGACCAGCGTGTCTTCGGGCTCAAGGCCCCACACGCCGCGGCCTATAGGAGGGTGCAGGGCGTAGACGGGCATGCCGTGGGTCTGCGTCAGGTGCTCCAGATAGCCCTGCTGGTGAGTATCCCAGCGGTCGTCCATCATGATCTCGATGCCGTCGAATCCGGTCTCGGCGGCCCAGGCGAAGATCCTGTCCAGCCCGAACGGATGCAGCGAGCCGGTACTGAATATAACCGGTATCCCCGGCCTACTCACGTCATCCCCGCTCTCCACGTCTCACCTCCATGAGCTGACGCAGGGTCGAGGGAGAGTGATTCTGGTAGTGGTTGTTGGCGTAGACGAAGACCTGCCGCCCCTCTTTGAGGAAGCGGTCCGCGAGGGAGGACCACCACGCGAGGTCGGCGTCGCGGTTCTTCTTGGGCTCCATATGACCCTCGGGGAACTCCCGCCGGTCTCCGAGCAGCCGCACGTAGGAGAAGCCCGCCGTCGCCTCGGTCATGGCCGGCATGCCGGGATAATCTATGAGCGTGAGCGCGACGTTACGCTCGGTGAGGAGCTTTGCGAGGTCCGACCCTATCCAGCTCCTGTGACGGACCTCGACGGCGTAGCGGAAGCCGGGCGGAAGCCCATCCAGAAAGTCTTCGAGCACCCCGATGCCCTCCACGTCGAAGCTCGGGGGGAGCTGGATCAGGAGCGGTCCTAGACGGTCTCCGAGCCCCTCCATCGTCCTCACGAAGCTCTCCGCGGCGGAGGCCGAGCCTACCAGGTGATTGTCGTGGGTGATCTCGCGTGGAAACTTGGCGGCGAAGCGGAAGCCTTCCGGGGCGACCTCGCGCCAGCGGGAGACGGTCGAGTCGCGCGGGGTGCCGTAGAAGGATGAGTCTATCTCCACGGTGGCGTAGTGCCGGACGTACTCGGCGAGCCGCGAGCCCTGCGGCGTGCCGGCCCGGTACACGCTGCCCTCCCAGTCGGCGTAGGACCAGCCAGAGGTGCCCAGGTACAGACCAGGCTCCGGCGGCTCGACCCTGCCCGCGCCCTCGTCGAAGAGCTTGTCCTGGATCTGTTCCTCCGTTCCTGCTGTTCCTGCCGTTCCCTGCAACTTCCTCGCAACGAACATTCGATGCTAGCACAGCGGAGTAGATCCGGTTATGAAAGCGTGGGCTACACGCGGGCGCGGGTTGTAATAAGGTTCTACCGTGACATGCTCTGAACACCCAAGACGCCAGCCACGCAACACGCGCCAGGATGCCGCACGATGAAGGTCTTCTACAGCGACACGTTCGTGCTGGAGCTGCCGGAGGATCACCGGTTCCCGATGCGCAAGTACTCCATGCTGCGCGAGCGGGTCGAGGCCGCCGGGATAGCCGGTCCGGGGGAGATGATGATCCCCGAGCCCGTCACCGACGCCCAGATCCTGCGTGCCCACGAGGCGGGCTACCTCGAACGGGTCGTGACCGGTACCACCACCCGCAAGGAGCAGCGGCGCATCGGCTTCCCGTGGTCCCCGGAGATGGTAGAGCGGAGCCGCCGCGCCTCGGGCGGCACGCTCGGGGCCTGCCGGGCCGCGCTATCCGAGGGGTACGCGGCGAACATCGCCGGCGGCACCCACCACGCGCTCTCGTACCGGGGCGAAGGGTTCTGCATCTTCAACGACGCCCCGATCTCCATCCGCGCCCTCCAGGACGAGGGGCTCGTGGGACGCGCCGTGATCCTGGACACCGACGTCCACCAGGGCAACGGGACGGCCGAGATCCTGGCGGGCGACGGCTCGGTGTTCACGTTCTCCATGCACGGCGCGAAGAACTTCCCGTTCCGCAAGGAGAAGAGCGACCTGGACGTGGAGCTCTCCGACGGCGCGGACGACGCGGAGTTCCTCTCCTCACTGGAGGACGGCCTGGAAAAAGCCTTCGCCGGATCGCGGTCCGGAGAGCCGGGGGGAGCGGAGATCGCCCTTTTCCTCGCCGGGGCCGACCCCTTCGAGGGCGACCGGCTGGGCCGGCTGAACGTCACCAAGCCCGCCCTCGCCGAGCGGGACCGGCTGGTGCTGGAAGGCTGCCGCGAGCGGGGTCTGCCCGTGGCGGTGGTCATGGCCGGCGGCTACGCAGACGAGATACACCACACCGTGGACGTCCACTTCCAGACCGTCCGGCGGGCGGCCGCGATGCACGCGGAGCGAAAAGGACAACACAAGCAAGACAGGCAAACCGAGAGAAAGCGAGACACCGTTCATGGATAACGCGAGCGATCAGAACAACCAGAACGATCAGAACGACCAGAGCCCGGTGTACGTCGTGCTCGGCGCGACCAGCGGCATCGGCTCGGAGCTTTGCAAGCGGCTGGCGGCTCAGGACGGCGCGAGGCTCGTGCTCGGGGGCCGCGACCGGGACAAGCTGGACGGCCTGACCGGGGAGCTGGACGCCGAGACCCGCACCGTGGAGCTCGACGCGACGGATACCGGGGCCGTAGACGGGCTCTTCGAGACCGCGTTCTCGGAGTTCGGGGGCGTAACCGGGGCGGTCAACTGCGTCGGGGCCTTCCTCCTGAAGCCGGCCCACATGACCTCCGACGAGGAGTTCGAGGAGCAGCTCACGCTGAACCTGAAGACGGCCTTCTACGTGGTAAAGGCCGCCGCGAACCGCATGCGCGAGGGCGGGTCCGTGGTCCTCCTCTCGTCTGTCGCCGGACGGGTCGGGCTGGAGAATCACGAGGCTGTCGCCGCGTCGAAGGCCGGGGTTACGGGGCTCGCGATGTCCGCGGCGGCGACGTACGTGGCCCGGGGTCTGAGGTTCAACGTGGTGTCTCCCGGCCTGATCCAGACCCCGATGACCGAGAGCGTCACCCGCAGCGAGACCTCCCGCGAAGCCTCCAGGCAGCTACACCCGCTAAACCGCCTCGGCGAGCCGGGCGACATCGCGGCCATGATCTCCTGGCTTCTGGACCCGGCCCAGGACTGGGTGACCGGCCAGGACTTCGGCGTGGACGGCGGCCTCTCGACCCTGCGCCCGCTCCCCCGCCGCAGCTCGAAGAGCGGCTAGCCTCGATGGCTACCGTAGTCCCCATAAGCTCCTGTCTAGTAGTCGGGGCCGGCATCTCGGGCCTGCTGGCGGCGCACGAGCTGCGTGAGGCGGGTGTGGAGGTCACGGTGCTGGACAAGGGCCGGGGCGTCGGCGGGCGGATGGCCACGCGGCGCTTTGGTGAGTCCGGCGGCGCGGTCTTCGACCACGGGGCGCAGTTCTTTACTGTGCGAGGCGAGCGCTTCGGCTCGCTCGTGGAGGGTTGGCTGGCGGAGGGGGCGGTCGCCGAGTGGTCACGCGGCTTCCCGACGCCGCAACAGACGCCGGAGGACGGCCACCCCCGCTACCGGGGCTCCGAGGGGATGACCTCGATCCCGAAGCACCTCGCCCGCACCCTGGACGTGCGCAGCGGGGAGATGGTGGCCGGCGTGGACCTCCGGGACTCCGGCTGGCGGGTTACCGCGGAGTCCGGCACCGGGTACGAGGCCGACGCGCTGCTGATAACCGTGCCCGCGCCGCAGGCTCTGTCATTGGCCGAGTCCGGTGGCTTCCGGCTCGCTTCGGAGGACCGGGAGGCGCTCGCGGCCATCACTTACGACCCATGTGTCGCGCTGATGGCCCGGCTGGACGAGGGAGAAAGCCCGGTGCCCGAGCCCGGGGGATTGCAGATCAAGTCCGAGCCTCTGGACTGGATCTCGGACAACCACACAAAGGGTATCTCCCCCGAGCCCGGCCTCACCATCCACGCCGGTCCGGGCTGGAGCAGCCGGCACTACGAGGACCCGGACGAGGAGGTTACGGGGTCGCTCCTGGAGCTGGCGGGAGAGACGCTCGGGGCGGACCTCGGCCCGCGCGTGCGGGAGACCTCGGTGGCCCGCTGGCGCTATAGCTGGGTCACCGAGCCCCACCCGGAGCCCTGCCTCACGGCCTCCTCCCAGTTCCCAATGATCTTTGCCGGTGACGGCTTCGGGCAGCCCAAGGTCGAGGGCGCGGCGCTCTCCGGCCTAGCCGCCGCTGACCGGCTCCTCGGCCGGGGCTGACCGCAGGGGTCCGGTAAAGGTCCGGCATGGCGGAGCTGGTGCTGCTGGCCAACGCGGGGGCCACGCTCTTCATGGCGGGGGTGATCTGGTTCGTCCAGATAGTCCACTATCCCCTCATGGGGAGCGTGGGCAGGACCCACTTCGTCTCCTACGCCGAGTCCCACTCCCGCCTGACCTCCTACGTCGTCGGGCCCCCGATGCTGGTCGAGGCCGCGACCGCCGCGCTGCTACTAGTAATCCGCCCCGCAGAAATATCTTTCCTCGCGGCGCTCGCCGGGGCCGCTCTGGTTGCCGCGATCTGGCTCTCTACCGCCTTTCTCCAGGTGCCCCGCCACGAGGCTTTCGGCAGGGGCTACGACCGCCGCGAGCACGGCGCGCTCGTGGCGACCAACTGGATACGCACCCTGGCCTGGACCCTCCGCGGGCTGCTCGTGCTCGGGATGGTCTGGCTCACCATCCGCTAGGCGTCTCCACTCACCAGGCACCTCCGGCACCTCGAAAACTCCTTGCGCTGGCGTCCGGTAACAAAAAGTGGTACAAATGAAATTCTAAGTTTCTCCGGGGAATACCGGCCCGGCGGGAGCCGGAGTTAAGGAGGAGAGCGGGGATTTGGGAAGTAGAAGAGTAGCCTTGAAACCCCACGCCGCCAAGATCCGCCGCTGGGTTGACGACGGGCGCGGGGACGAGTGGATAGCCCAGGAGTTGAACACCACGCCGTCGAGCGTCCAGAGCTTCCGGTCACGGAACTCGATCTACCGCCGGGACCCGGTTCGCCGGGGGAGGCTCTCGGAGCATCCGGTGGTGCTGGATGAAAGCGAGGCCGGTATCGTGCTAAAGACCGGGGCCCGGGACTCTGAGGTGTTCGACAAGGAGTGGCGCACGTACCTGCGCACCGACCCCGAGGCGCTCCAGCTCGTTATCACGCGGGACAGAATCTACCTGGAGAAGACCCGGTAGCATTGTCCACTTCGTCTACCTCGTCTAACGGGCCGGAAGAAAGCCGCAATGTACGCAACGTGGAGCTATCGCTGACCCTGGCGGAGGCCGAGAGCGCCCACGACGCCCTGGAGCGGAGCCTGGAGAACGGAGAGGCGGGCGAGGACAGAGCGGCGCTGGAGCTTGCGTACCGCAGGCTCGGCTGGCGGCTGCTCGCCGCGAAGGAAGGCTCGGGCCTGACCGCGCGGCTGGCCGAGATAGCCCGCAACGCCAGGAGCCTGGAGCAGTTCGAGCGGGAGCGGGACGAGGAGCTCGGTCCCATAATCGGGGGCCTGGAGAGCGGCGAGAACCGGGACCCTTAAAGCACCTGAAGCAAGCTCACCGCCGTCTCGGTGATTGGGCGGAGATCGGACGGTAGACGGCTCCGGCGGAGATTACGGGTAGTTGCAAGAAGCCGGCGCGCTTTTCCAACCCGCCGTCAGGGTCCTGGTAGTGCCCGTGCACACGCGGCGCCGGTAACCGCGTATGCTAATCTCAGGCCATGCTGCAGGCTCTATTCACCCTGATACCGCCGCTGCTCGTCGGCGGGCTCGCGGCGCTGTCACACTGGGCGAAGAAGAACATTGGCGCGGAGATCACGCTCTTCGTCCTGCTGGTCTTCTCCTCGCTGCTGGTGGTCGCGGTCGGCGGGTTGCTGCTGGTCGCGGGCCTTGTGGGGGGCGTGCCGGAGAGTCTGGTCTCAACCACTCTTTTCCTGACGGTCGCCGGTGCGGTGGCCCTGGCCGGTCTCGTGGGGCTGGGGCTGTGCCTGCCGCCGCTGTGGAGCATCGTCGGGCGCATGGAGCGCGGCTTCTGGTCCGAGCCCCCGGTGTTCTTCGCGCTCTGGATGTTCGTGATGGTGCTGGTGCTCTCCACGGTCGGGCTCGTGACCTTCGTGGGCGCGGATCAGGGCCAGCTCGCCGCCGGGCTCGGGGGACGGCTCTCGCCCCTGGATGTGGCCGTTGGGCAGCTACCCCTGGTCATCGTCGCCGTGTTCGGCGTCGGCCTGTGGGTGCGCCGGAGCCCGAGACAGGTCGTCGCCCGGCTGGGCTACGGTGCTCTGACGGCCAAGCAGCTCGGCGTCTGCGCGCTTTTCGTGCTCGGCGCGCTCCTGCTCTCGGTAGCCTCCGACAGGGTTTTCGCCGCTCTCCAGCCGCGACTCTACGAGCGGGTCGGCGAGCTCTCGTCCCAGCTATTCAGCACCCAGGGGATGGGGCTGGTGTCGGTGCTGTTGTTCGGCCTGTTGCTCGGCGTGGGGGCCGCCCTCGGGGAGGAGTCGCTTTTCCGGGGCGCGGTCCAGCCGGTGCTCGGCATACTGCCCACGAGCCTGCTCTTCGCGGCGCTACACGTCCAGTACGGACCGTCGGTCTCCATCGTATACATAGTGGTGCTCGCGGTCGGGCTCGGGCTGCTCAGGAAGAAGATCAACACCTCGGCCGCGTTCGTGGCGCACGCCGCCTACAACTTCCTGAGCGTCGTGCTGGGCCACTTCCTCGGCGGAGGGTTCTAGCCTTTACGGTTTACTGTAGGTTACTAGGGTTTTCAGGCTTTCTGCGGAACAGTCGGCGAGGATCAGCCGGCAGGGCTCAGGCCGCTATGGACTCGGAGACCGGCGTCTCGGGTACGGGCTCCAGGGCGGCCGAGATCTTTATGAGCAACTCGCTAACCTCTATGTCGAGGCCGGCGGCCACGCTCTCCAGCACCCTGGAGGAGGGGTCCTTCTCGCCACGCTCTATCTCTGCAAGGTACGAGACGGATACGTGAGAGCCCTCGGAGACCTGCCGCAGCGTGAGGTTGCGCTCGTTGCGCACGCTCCGCAACGTCTCGCCTATGGCCGAGAGGAGGTCCCTCGGCTGTGGGGTCTCTTGTAAAGCTTGTGAGCGAATCTCTACGGCTTCCATAGCGGGATTCTAAACGTTTGGAGTCGAAAGTGGCAACCCTCCGGCGAGCTCCTTGACCAGCCGCACCTGCTCGGCGTCCACCTCCGGCGTGCCGTACGGGGTCTCCATGGTCACCGGCACCTCCGGCATCCGCGAGAACAGCGCCGTCCAGGATGGGGTCGGGATCATACCTTCCCCGATCCTCATGTGCCCGTCCCGGTGGCTACCGAGGGCGTTCTTGGCATCGTTAAGGTGGAAGAGAGCGACCCTTTCGCCGAGCGTCTCGGCCATCTCCCGGCCGACCCCGTCGGCGGCCTCCGGCGTCGAGAGATCGTAGCCTGCGACGAAGGCGTGGGCGGTATCCACACACACCCTCGCCCCCGCCTGACGCGCCGCTGCCCCGAGCGTATCTAATGAGTAACACAATTGCGTGCCCGCGCCGACCGAGTTCTCCAGCACGGGCTCCGCGGGAGTGGCTCCATCCGCTCCGTCCGCGCTATTTCCGGCCCTCTCCCGCGCCTGTACGAGGCCCTCCGCGAGGAGCTTCATCCCCTCCTCCTCACCGGCGCCGCCGTGGCTCCCGGAGTGGACCACCACGAGGTCCGCGCCGGTCCTACCCGCGAGTGCAAGCTCATCCGCCAGGGTCTGTATCGAGCGTTCGCGCTGCTCGGGGTCCTTGGAGGCGAGGTTTATCAGGTACTTGGCGTGGGCGACGACCGGGTAGAGCCCCGTGTCCCGCACCCCGGCGGCGAACGCCTGCAGCTCTGCGGCGGAGCGTTCTGCCGGCAAGGCCCAGCCCTGCGGGTTGGAGACGAAGATCTGGATCGCCTCACAGCCCAGGTCCCGGGCCCGCTCCACGGTCTTGCCCAGCCCGCCCGAGGTCTGGAGGTGACGCCCTATACGGTTTCTGCGACCATCCGGGAACTCTTTCGTAGCTTGTCTTGATCCTTTATGCGAGGCGCCTGGGGAAGTCTTCGGAGAGGTATCGGTCATAGACGTAGATTCTAAAAGATATAATCGGCGGGAGCTTTGGAGATTCGGAGAGATTCAGAGAGGTTTGTAGAGGCTCGCAGAGGTCGTTTGAGGATCGGAGGAGACCAGAGATGACGGTAGAGGGCAAGATCGCGAAGGTGCTCGGCAACAACGAGGTGGTGGTGAACCGGGGCCGCGAGCACGGCGTCCGGCACGGGATGGTGTTCGAGATCTTCTCGCCCGGTGGCGACGAGGTCTGGGACCCGGACACCGGAGAGACGCTCGGCACCGTGGAGGACGTGAAGGCCAAGGCCGAGGTGAGCGAGGTCAAGGATAAGCTGTCCGTGGCGCGGCTCTCCGGCGGCGACAACCCGCTCGGGGCCGCGAACATGGGCGACATGCAGGAGAACCTGCAGAGGATCTTCGGCCAGATGTTCGGCGACAACGTGCAGGTGCAGGGCTTCGGCATGGGCGGCAACCAGGACGACGACAACGACGACCTGGAGAGCATGTTCGGCGGTCCGCTGGAGGACCTGTCTCAGGTGCAGGTCGGCGACGCGGCGCGGGAGATCAAGTCCAAGCGATAGCCCGAGCCTCACAGGTCAACCCGGCATCTAAATCACTGAAACCGCTAAAACTAACGAGATCCTAGCTTGAGCGGCCTCCAGCGCCTGCCGGTAACGTTCTCGCTCATAGCGGCGTCTGTCGCCGTATTTCTGGGCGCGGCGCTGCTCTCCGGTTCCAGCTGGGCCTCGGCCCTGGCCCTACAGCCCGCGGGGGTGATACAGGGCGGTGGTCTGGTCCCGGCCAACGTCGCCGGGGGTGATCTGTGGCGCCTCTTCACGAGCATGTTCCTGCACGCGGGGCTCATACACGTCGCGGTAAACATGCTGGCTCTGTACTTTCTGGGTTCCTTCGCCGAGCAGACGTTCGGGGCGGGGCGGTTCATGGCGCTGTATGTGGTAAGCGGGATAGCCGGGGGGGTAGCCTACCTGTACTTCGGTGACTTCACCACGCCGGCGGTCGGGGCCTCTGGTGCCATCTTCGGCATCCTCGGCGGCGTCCTGGGGTTTGCGATCCGGCGCGGAACCTTCTCGATGGGCAACCCGGTTATAAGGCAACTGGTCCTCATCGCGGCGATAAACCTGTTTATCGGGGCCTCGATACCGAACGTCTCGAACACGGCCCATATCGGCGGGCTCGTGGGCGGCTTCTTTTTCGGGGCCCTGATCGCCAACAGCCTCTACTCGCAGAAGCGGGGCGCAATAGCCGCTCCACTGCTGCTGACGCTGGGCCTGGAGGTCGTCCTGATCGCGCTGTGGATGTTTAGCGCAACGGGCGCGGCCGGGCTCTAGCTCTCCCCGGCGGAGCTTGCGGCGGGAGCCTTTCGCGGCAGCCCGGTAACGGCGAACGCCACCAGGAATATCGCGGTGGCGACGAGGATTATGGCCGCGCCGGAGGCGACGTCGAGGTAGTAGGAGAGGTAGATCCCGAGCCCGGCCGCGACCACTCCTATCCCGGCGCTGGCCGCGATCATGTACGAGAAACGGGGTGAGAAGAGGTACGCCGTGGCAGCGGGCGTGACCAGCATGGCGACGACCATCACTATGCCGACGGCCTGTATCGCGGTGACGATGGTCGCTCCTAGCAGGGCCAGCAGCAGGTAGTCGAGCGCCCCGGCGCGTAGCCCGGAGGCGGCGGCGACCGTCGGGTCGAAGGCGGCGAAGACCAGCTGGCGGTAGAAGACTGCGAGCAGGGCCAGCACCACCACCCCGAGCAAGCCTATCGCCGCGAGGTCGGCCCCGGTTATGGAGAGCACGTCGCCGAAGAGGTAACCGAAGAGGTCGGTCGTGTAGTTCTCAACCCGGCTGACGATCAGGATGCCGAGCGCGAACGTGCCCGAGAACAGCACGCCTATCGCGGTATCCGAGGTAACGCGGCCCTGGCGTGTGATCGCACCTATCCCGAACGCGGTCGCCAGCGCGAAGACGAACGCCCCGAGATAGATGTTCAGCCCGAGCACGAACGCTATCGCGACGCCGCCGAAGCTGGCGTGGGCCAGAGCGTCCCCGATAAACGCAAGCCCCTTCAACACGACGAAGCTCCCGAGGATGCCGCAGATCACGGCCACCAGCACCGACGCCGCGAGCCCGCGCTGCATGAACCCGAACTGTAAGGGCTCGAAGAGGGCTTCCAACAGACTACCCATCGTCGCGCTCCTCTGGGGCGGACTCGTCCGGCGGGTTCAAACGCACCCTTATCTCCGGGTCTGCCGGCCGGGCGGCCCGGCTGGCGTAGCGGACGTACTGTACGATCCTCCTCTCCTGCTCGGTGAGTGGCTCGCCGAGCAGCTCCTTCTCCAGCGCGGCGTCGAGCCTGCGGCGCATCCCTTCCGGGTCCACGTCGGGGCTACGTCGCGAATCCGACGAGCCTCCCGCGCTAGCCAACCTCTCCTCCCCTTTCTACCGCGACGGTGCGGCCGTCCACGTCGAGCATCATCAGGTGGCTCTGGTACGCCTCGTTCAGCAGCTCCTTGGTAAAGACCTCGGCGGGCTTTCCGAGGGCGACGGCGCGGCGGTTCAGGAGCAGCGCCAGATCGAACCTCTCGGCCACGCAGGAGAGGTCGTGGGTGGTAACCACTATCGTCTTACCGGCGGCCTGTAGCCGGTGGAGGAGGTCGAAGATCTCGTGCTGCGTCGGCGCGTCCACGCCGGAGACGGGTTCGTCCAGCAGCAGTATCTCGGCCTCCTGGGCCAGAGCCCGGGCCAGAAACACCCGCTGCTGCTGGCCGCCGGAGAGCTCCCGGATGCGGGTCCCGGAATGATGGCCCATGCCCACGGTCTGTAGCGCCTCGCGGGCCAGCCGCCGGTCCCGTTCGTCGGGGCGTCTCAGGAGCTTTAGCGAGGGCACCCGGCCCATGAGCACGACGTCGAGCGTGCTCAGGGGGAAGTTCCAGTTCACCTCCTCGCGCTGGGGCACGTAGCCGATCCGCCGTCTGGAGAGGCGGTCCAGCTTCCCGCCCAGCACCTCGACCTTCCCGCCGCCGGGGCGCACGAGGCCGAGCAGCGCCTTGACCAGGGTGCTCTTGCCGCCGCCGTTCGGCCCGACCACCCCGAGCATGGCCCCGCGCGGCAGCGAGAAGGTGACCTCTTCGAGCGCCCGGCGGCCGCCGTAGGCGACGGAGAGCCGCTCGACCTGAAATGCGGGCGGGCCCACTATCCCAGAGCCTCGACGATGCGGTCTATGTTGGTGCGCATCATCCTCTCGTAGCTGCCGCCCGCCGCTTCTCCCGACTCTCCCGAGTCCCCCCACAGGGTATCCGAGTACAGCTCGGCCACCTCCACCCCGGCCTCGGCGGCGATGGTGTCCGCGAGCCCGGAATTGAACTGTGGCTCGGTGAATATGGCCTCCACCTCCTCACTCTCGACGGTGCGCACGATCCGGGCCACCTCCCGGCTGCCGGGCTCGGCGGAGGGATTCTGGATCACGACCCCCGCGAGCTCGAACCCGTAGGCTTCGGCGAAGTACGGGAACGCGTCGTGGGAGGTGACGAGCTTGCGGTCCTCCTCCGGGATCTCCCGCGCCCGCCGCTCGATGTAGCCGTCAAGCTCCTCGAGCTCGGCCAGGTACCTTTCGGCGTTGCGGCGGTACGCCTGCTCGCCCTCGGGGTCCGCCTCGATCAAACCGTCCCGGATACCCTCCACGTAGTGCTCGGCGTGCTCCACGTCGAGCCAGAAGTGCGGGTTGCCCTCGGCGTGTGCGTGGCCGGCCTCTGACTCTCCGGTACCTTCCTCCTCGCCGTGTTCCCCGCCCTCTATGGGCTCCAGCCCTTCGGAGAGCTCGGCGACGGGCTTATCCTCGCCCCCGGCGCTCTCGATGAGATCCCGCAGCCAGCTCTCCAGCCCGGCCCCGTTCTCCACCACGAGGTCGGCCTCGGAGATCTTCCGCGCGTCCGAGGGGCTCGGCTGGAAGGTCTCGACCGAGGCCCCGACCGGAACCACGGTCGAGACCTCTACCCGCTCCCCCCCTACCTCCCGCGTCATGTCCCCGAGCACGCTGAAAGTGGCGGCCACCCGCACCTCGCCTCCGTCCCCGGCATCTCCGTCGTCGCCGGCGCCGGCCGAGCCGCAACCCGCCACGGCCAACGCGAGAGATCCGGCCACGGCGGCCACTGTAAGTGCTCTGGTACGTCTCATCCGCTCCCGCCTCTGCTTCTCCTACTCTCTCTGCTGCTTCTGTTTCCCGGACGCTCCGTCACGGCCCCGTTCACGCACCGAACTGAAAAATTTTTTCACCCCGGCACAAATTTTTTGGCCCTGCCGCCTGTCCGGCTCCGCTAACCACAATCCGCGCACTTCCCGTACACCTCGAGACTGTGGGCCGTCACCCGGAACTCGGGGCTGGTGCGGGAGATCACGCCCTGATCCAGCGGGCAGTCCTCGAACTCGGAGATCAGACCACAGGACTCGCACACGAGGTGATGGTGGTGGCGCTCGGCCATCTCGTAGCGGGGCCTGCCGCCGAGTTCCATCCGGCGGACCAACCCGAGCTCCGAGAGGAGATCCAGGGTCCGGTACACCGTCACCAGCCCGACCTCCGGGCAGCGGGCCCGGATCTCATCCAGACTCTGGTGCTGCTCCTCGCACAGCGCCCCGACCACCGACATCCGCTGCGGCGTCGCCTGGTGACCGGCCCCGCGCAACTTCCCCTCTACCCGCTCCCGGACAACATCACCCAACGTCAAACTCTCCCGCAACGTCTTCGTTATTGAAAAAATTTTTCAACTAAGCGTCTAGTGTAGCAGGTCTTAAGATCTTTACCCGGAGGGTCACGAGGCCGGGTACGGGCTTGCCTGGCGAGGTCTAGCGGGTGAGACGCCGGAGCTGGGCTTCCGCGTCCTCGGTGACCGCGCCGCCGTGGTAGCAGACGATATTCTGCACGTCCAGCTCGGCGAGCTTCTGGACGGACTGCCAGGCTGTGTCCATGTCGGGGGTGGCCCGGGGATTGGGGTCGTTGAGCTTGCCGCTCTCGGAGGTCAGGGCGTCACCTGCTATGAGCGTCCGGGTGCGCTCCAGGTACAGGCTCACGTGGCCGGGCGTATGGCCGGGGGTGTGGATCACCAGCACGCCGCCGGCGAGGTCCAGGCGGTCCTCGTCCCGGAGCGGGGCGTGTATCCGGGGCGGCTGCCAGCCCTCGTACGCCTCCCGCATTTGGGGCATCTGCTCTAGCGCCTCCGGGGTTAGCTTGATCGGGGTCAGGCTGCCGTCTATGTAGGGGGCGTCCTCGTCGTGGGCCAGCACCTGTGCCCCGCTATCCCGGGCCAGGGCGGAGCAGGAGCCCACGTGATCCAGGTCCTGGTGGGTCAGGACGATGCGCCCGAGGTCGGCCGTCCGCACGCCGGCCTCCGAGAGGGAGGACCCGATCTCGCCCTCCTGCCCCGGTAGCCCCGTATCCACCAAGACGGGACCGGCCGACTCGTCCAGGATGAGGCTCGGGTGTAGCTCGTCCGAGCCCATCGGCAGGGTGAGGACGTGCAGGTTATCGTCGAGTCTCACGTTCAACCTCCGGTACGTAGGGTAGGTAGTAGATATTCGTCTCTGCCAGAGCATTCGCCAGAATATAGTACACCTCTAGTGCATCTCTGAGTGCTCTCGATCAGGCTCAACCGGGTTCGGGACTAGGGTTGGCCCGGTTTATTCCGGGTGCGGTCCGGGCGGGAGTGCCGGAGGAAGAATATGAGGGCGAAGGTTACTGCCAGCAGGGCGCTCACCAGGAGGTTTCCCCGGAAGGAGCCCCCGATAATGAACGCCGGGTCTATGCGCAGCAGCTCCATGAACGAGCGGCCCAGGGAGTAGAGGCTGACGTAGAGCAGGATCACGTCCCCGTTCTTTAGCCGGTCGGCGAAGCGGCGTGCGACCCACAGCAAAAACAGCGCCACCAGTAGGTTCCAGATGGACTCGTACAAGAACGTCGGGTGGAAGGTGGCGGCATCCTCGTAGCCCTGAGGACGGTTCTCGGGGGCTATGCGGATCGCCCACGGCAGGTTCGAGGGCAGGCCGAAAAGCTCTTGGTTGAAGTAGTTACCCCAGCGGCCGATTGCCTGGGCCAGGATCAGGCCCGGAGCCGCCGCGTCGGCGAACGCCAGGGGTCCGATCTCCCGGAAGTAGGAGAACAGCAAAAGCCCGAGAAACCCTCCGATAACGGCCCCGTAGATCCCGAGCCCCCCGTTCCACACCGCGAAGACGCCGGGAAACGGGTCGCCGGCGTAGAGCTCGTAGTCGGTGACGACGTGGTAGATCCTGGCCCCGATAAAGCCCGGCGGGACCGTGAAGAACAGCGCGTCCACCGCAAGCGCCCCGTCGTAGCCCTTGCGCTCTAGCTCCCGGCTCGTGAGCCAGGTCCCAACCACGATGGCGAGCCCGATCATCAGCCCGTAGTAGCGCAGGGAGAACGGCCCGGCCTCGAAAAGCACCGGCGACGGCGGGCTCGGGATAGTGAGCAAGGTTATAGCCTCTTGCAGCATCTGACCTCTCTAGGGATCATGTCCAACCGCAGCAGAATAACGGCCCGCGCCCGCACCCGCACGGCGCCCGGGGAGCCGCCTCTTTCTACCCTCCGGAGCCCCCGGGCGCGTGGTACGCCTCTAGCACCTCGCGGACGGCGGGCGCGGCCACGGAGTCGCCGCCGGCGCCCTCGATCATCGTAACCAAGACGACGGGGTCCTCCTGGTCCCCGGCCCAGCCCGCAAACCAGCCTATCGAGTTCTCCTCGCCGTCGCCGCTCTGGGCGGTGCCGGTCTTGCCGACCACGTCCAGCGGGCTATCCTCGAATACCCGGGCGGAGGTGCCGCCGGGCTCGGTCACGCCCCCGAGCCCCTCCAGCGTCGCCGCGAGGTCTCTCTCCGGCACCTCTACCTCCCGGCTCTCGGAGTCGTCCGAGAGGTCCTCCACCGCCTCGCCGTCTCTCTGTCCCCCTTTTTCTCTCTTCGTGGCCTCCAGGGCGAGGTGGGGCTCGACGAGGGTGCCGCCGTTCTGGAGCGCGGAGTACGCGACGGCGAGCTGTATCGGGGTGACCAGCACGTCGCCCTGCCCGATGGCCACGTTCACCCAGCGTCCCACGCCCCAGTAGCGGTCCTCCGGGGTGGCTCCGTTCTCCCGCTGCCACCGGCTCGTGGGGACGCGACCAGCCGCCTCGCCCGGGAGGTCCACGCCGGTGCGGTTCCCGAAACCGAAACGCTCGTAGTAGTTCGGCAGCAGGTTCTCGTCGGAGGCCGACCGCCACAGCCAGTCGGCGACCTGGTAGAAATACTTGTCGTTTGAGTCGGCGATGGCTTCTGCGTAGTCCTGGGTGCCGTGGTCCGTCCCGGTGTCGTTGAACTGCCGCCAGCTCTGCCAGCAGCCGGTCTCCGCGCCTTTCGGCCTCCAGCACGAGCCGTCGTCGGTGAACGTCGTCGAGGGGGTTATGGCGTCGTAGAGGAGCCCGGCCAGCCCGGTAAAGGGCTTGAAAGTCGAGGCCGCCGGGTGCGCGCCGGCGGCGGCCCGGTTGGTAAACGGGGAGTTCGCCCCCTCCGAAACCAGGCCCTCGTACTCGCCAAGCTCCTCGGCCCCGGAGACGCCGCCGACGAAGAGCTGGGGATCGAAATCGGGGTGGCTCGCCAGCGCGAGCACCTCCCCGTTCTCGGGGTCCAGGGCGACCGAGGCGCCGCCGGTGGTGTCGTAGCCTTCCTCGAGGCCGCTCTCGACGGCGCGGGAAAGCTCCTCCTCGACGATCCGCTGCAGTCCGAGGTCGAGGCTGAGGCGCAGGTCCCGGCCGGGCTCCGGCGTCTCGACGGCCGACTCGGCCTCGATCCTGGCGCGCTCCTGGTCGCTGGCGACCCGCTGCTCGTCGTCCACGATACGGCCCTGGGCGTCCACGCTGTAGCGTCTCAGGCCAGGCTCCCCGCGCAAAAGCTCCTCGTACACCAGCTCGAGGCCGCTCTTGCCGACTATCGCGTCGCCCGAGAGCTCTCCGTCGCTGGCCTTGAGCTCCTCCTGGGAGACGGTCCCGGTGTAGCCGAGGGCGTGGGCGGCGGTCGGACCGAGCGGGTATTCGCGGACGTAGTCGTCCTCCACGGAGACGCCCGGGAACTCCTCGGTGCGCTCGCTTATGTAGGTCACGGCCTCGCTCGTGGCGTTCTCCCGGACCAGGATCGGGCTGAAGGGATCGCCCGAGTTCTTGGCCGTAAGGTAGCGGTCGGTCACCTTCCCTGGGTCCGCCCCGAGTATCCGGGCGAGCTTTCGCAGCTTCTCTTGCTCTATCTCATCCGGCACGACGGTAACGTTGAGACCGGCCACGTTGTTCACGAGCACCTCGCCGTCGCGGTCGCGGATCACGCCCCGCTGCGCCGGTATCTGGACCTCGCGGGTGTAGGTCTGCTGCGCGGAGAGCGAGTAGTCCTCGCCGGAGAGCACCTGGAGCTGCCAAAGCCGGGCGACGAGCACCACGAAAAAGAGCCCGGCCAGCACGGCAAGCAGGATCACGCGCAACTGCATCCGGCTCCGGTTTATCGGGACACCGGGCCGCGAACGTCCCGCCCCGCCTGCTCTGCCACCCGGCTTTTCAGGCACCGTGTATCCGTCCCGCGGAGCCCGGCGGCATCCGGCTAGGCTACCTTCTCGGCCTGGACGATCAGACGCTGGGTATAGTTCGGCAGGGTGCAAGTCTGGAGGGTGAGGATGTTACGTCCGGGCACGGGCTCGGTGACGCTCGTGTTGGTTGGCCGCACGACCTCCTGACGGTAGACGCGATAGGTGTACTTTTTACCGGCCGCGTCGGTCAGGTAGATCTTGTCCCCCTTGCCGAGCTTGTCCAGGCGGTAGAAACCGAGAAAGCTGTCGGTGCCGGGAAAGCCGATCCTGTGCCCCGCGAGGTAGACGTTGGCCTCCTCCTGCCACGGATGGCCGGTGCCTTCTAGGTGTACGGCGACGTTCTTCTTGAGCGCCGGCTCGTCGTCTCCGGCGGTGTTGGGTACCCGGTCGTTCTCCACGCGGCCCATCTCCGGGATACTCACTTCTAACGTCTTGTTCTCCGGCCCGGAGGTCCCGGAAGTCTCCTTCCTGGAGCCCTCTGCGGAATTCGCCGGAGACTCCGGCGCGACATCTCCGGCACCCGAGGACGCAACGCCCCGATCCGATCTCTTTTCAGGCCCATCACCGGAGCCGCTATTAGAGCCCTTGCCCGATCCTTTATCCCCGGCCTCGGCTGTGTTGGAGACCTGGTTTACCTGCGAAGAGCCCTCTTCGAGGGTCGGGGAGGGGACCCAGAACTGCGGCACGAATAGCGAGGCCGCCAGGGCGACGCCCGCCAGTAGCAGGGCGATGCTCAGTACGTTCAGCGCCGTGTTCAGGTAGCGCGACAAGGATCCCTCCTACCACCCCGGCGCTGGGCCGGGAGGCCGTGTAGAGGCCGGATGATCTAACCTGGATTCCCGCGCATTATATCGGATACGCCCGCCGGATACGCCCGGAGCGCAGGGCCCGCAGGCTCCGCCGCCGCGCGCTGCCCATTCTTATGCAACCTCGTGCGCGGTCTCACGCAATCTCACGCGGCCTCGCGTCCCTTGACATGCCCCCGGCTCCGCTTCCAGAGCGCGAAGGTTGCGGCGTTGTGCAGCGTGTGGGCCACGACGGGCGCGAGGAGGCCGCCGGTAACCCAGAAGAGCCAGCCAAAGAGCAGTCCCGCCAGCAACGCCCAACCCGTCCACAGGAGATAGCGCCGGTCCGGGCCCACGTGGAGCGCCCCGAAGGCGACGGCCGCGACCACCAGCCCGAACTCCGGCTGTACAGCCCCGCGGAACAGGGCCTCCTCGCCCACACCGGAGAACAACGAGACCAGCATGAGATCCCTCACGCTCGCCCCGTCCACGACCGTCGGCGCAAGCTCCCCGGCGAGACGCCGGATCGTCGGGCTCAGACGGTACGCCAGGACCCCCACCGAGAAGGTGAGACCGGCGGCCCCGCCAGG